>NZ_JBQTDC010000016.1:0-86772 GCF_052353045.1 Halomonas sp. AOP7-B1-5
CGCGCCTAAGCACTCTATTAACAAATAGTGAAGTTGGTAACCAAGCCTTTAACCCTCTGTAAGAACGGCTACATTTCAATAGAAGTGCAAATAAAAGGACGTCGTTTGGATAGGAGTAATGCAATGGAATTGCTTAAGCAGATTACTGATTATCTACAGCAGCAAAACCTCAAATTGGCCACCGCCGAATCATGCACTGCGGGGCTGATCGTCTCTGAGCTGGCCCGTGTGCCTGGCAGTGGCCAATGCATTGATTGCGGCCTGGCAGTTTATTCACCGGAAGCGAAAAATCGCTACTTATCGGTCAGTTTCGATACGGTTGATACGTACGGACTTACCAGTGAAGAAACGTCCCGAGAAATGGCTTTGGGCGCACTTAATAATAACGATGCCAACGTCACCGTGGCCAACACTGGCATTGCAGGCCCTGAGCCGCATGATGATATTCCCGTGGGTACGGTATGTTTTGCCTGGGCATTTCGCCACGACCACAAGGTTTACATGATCACTGAGACGCGCCGCTTTTCCGGTGATCGTAACGAGGTACGCCTAGCCGCCGCGCACTATGCATTGGAGTGTATTCCTCGACATCACAGCAGTGTACTGGAAGGTAGCGCACCACTGGATGAGTAGAACCGAATCCATTTCTGCTCTAGCCTGAATCATACGCTATCCGCTATGGATTAACGTTCGACCCGCAAGGAGGCCAAGATGGTAGATCGGCAGGCAACCCAATCGCATATTCAAACGGTTTTACAGGTAACGCCGCGTATTGACCCTCAGCAAGAGGTTGATAAGCGCGTTGATTTCTTATGTCGTCAAATGATCGATACAGGGCAGCATGCGCTTGTATTGGGCATTAGTGGCGGTGTGGATTCCACGGTAGGCGGTCGTTTGGCGCAGCTGGCGGTTAATAGGGCGCGTGAGCAGGGTGTAGATGCTTCTTTTTACGCAATGCGGCTGCCTTATGGTACCCAGCAGGATGAAGACGATGCGCAGAAGGCGCTGTCGTTTATCGAACCCGACCATGTGCTGAGTGTTAACGTTAAACCGGCAAGCGATGCCCTTCTGGCCGCACTGGAAGAGGGCGGGCTAACGTTTAGAGACGACGCTCACCGCGATTTTGTGCTGGGCAATATCAAGGCGCGCCAGCGTATGGTGACGCAATATGCGGCGGCGGGAGCGCGAAGCGGCCTGGTGGTCGGCACGGATCAAGCCGCCGAAGCGCTAATGGGCTTTTTTACCAAATATGGCGACGGTGCCTGTGACGTTGCGCCACTCACCGGGCTAACCAAAAGCCAGGTTCGTGAAGTCGGTGCGGCGCTGGGCGCACCCGCCGCTTTGGTTGAAAAGCAGCCCACTGCTGACCTGGAAACGCTCAAACCCCAGCTGGCGGATGAAGTGGCGCTAGGCGTAACTTATGTCGATATTGATGCCTTCCTGGTTGGCGATGCCATCAGTGATGAGGCGTACACCACCATCATCGACACCTATACCCGCACTGAGCATAAACGCCAGCTGCCCAAGACCCCTTGAGTGTTTCTCACCAGTAAAGGCTAAACGCCGTCAGGTTAGGTTGTTATGATGCTACCACCTAACCTGCTGTTGAGCCTGCTATGCGTCTACTCCACACCGCCGACTGGCACTTGGGAAGGTTGTTTCACAACATCTCACTGCTTGAAGACCAGCGCCACGTTCTAAACCAGCTGATCGAGATCGTTGACCGCGAAGGCGTAGACGCTGTGCTGATTGCAGGCGATATCTATGACCGCTCGGTGCCGCCTGCCGCGGCCGTCACGCTACTCGATGATGTGCTGGGTGAGCTTTGCCAAGCGCGTGGCTTGCCGGTAGTGATGATTTCCGGCAACCACGACGGTGCCGAGCGCTTGGGCTTTGGCGCACGCCATCTGCGTCAGGCTGGGCTGCATATTCTTTCTGACTTGAGCGCATGCGATACCCCTACTACGCTCGCCATCAACGGCGTCGAGGTGGATATTTTTGGCGTGCCTTACGCCGACCCCGAATACGTACGCAGTCAGTTCGGTGAGCTGGTCCGCGACTTTGCTAGCGCCCACCGTTACCTGCTAAAGCGTATTGATGGAAAGCGCCATGCTACCCGCCCGACCATACTGATGAGCCACTGCTTTGTAGATGGCGGCAGCGCGTCTGATTCCGAGCGCCCGTTAACCCTTGGCGGTGCAGAAAGCGTTGCCTGGGAGCCCATGCAGGGCTTTGACTATGTCGCGCTTGGTCACTTACATGGTCCGCAATACCGCGGCGGCGAGCATGTTCGCTACAGCGGCTCGCTGCTTAAATACAGTTTTTCCGAAGCTCGGCAGCGTAAAGGCGTTACGCTCGTGGATATGGGCAAAGAGGGCATTACCGGCATTGAGCATCGCCCGCTGGTGCCCAGGCGTGAAGTGCGCGTGCTGGAAGGCGAGCTTGATGAGCTGTTGAGGCAGGGGCGCGAGGACCTTTGCGTTGATGACTATCTGCTGGTTAGGTTGACCGACCGCCACGCCATTTTAGACCCCATGGGCAAGCTTCGCGCGGTTTACCCTAACGTTTTGCATCTCGAAAAGCCTGGCATGCTGGGCGGGCAGCAGCGTCAGCAGCTGGACCGCGAACGGCTGCGCTTTAATGCCTTGGACATGTTCAGCGACTTCTTCGAACAAACCAGCGGTGACACCATGAGCGCTGACCAGGCGCGCGCCATGAGTGATTTGATTACTTCCCTCAGCCGCGATGAAGAGGGCCAGCCATGACGCCACTCGTACTCACCATGCAGGCTTTCGGCCCCTTTGCGGCAGAGGAGAGCATCAACTTTGCTCAGTTGGGTAGAAACCCGCTGTTTTTGATCAACGGCCCGACAGGCGCCGGAAAAAGCTCGATTCTGGACGCCATCTGCTTCGCGCTTTATGGCCAGACCACCGGGGAAGAGCGCTCGGGCACCCAGATGCGCTGCGACCAGGCCGCCGATACGTTGCTAACCGAAGTAACGCTGGATTTTTACCTGCGTGGAGAGAGCTATCGGGTGCGCCGCGCCCCTCAGCAGGAACGCCCTAAAGCGCGAGGCGAAGGGACGACAACGCAAAACGCGGAAGCCCAGCTGTGGCGGCTAACCGCTGAAGGCAAGGAAAATCAGTGCCTCGTCGCGCGTAGCGTTAACGATGCTACCGCTCAAGTGCAGGCGCTATTGGGGTTGGATGCCAGCCAGTTTCGTCAGGTAATGGTGCTGCCCCAGGGAAAATTCAGAGAGCTGCTGCTGGCGGAATCAAAAGATCGCGAAAAGATTTTTTCCCAGCTGTTTCAAACCCAGATTTTTCAACGCATCGAAGAGCATCTGCGCACGCAGGCCAATCAAATAGAGCGGGCGGTGAAAGATCACCAGCACCGCGTGCAGGGCATTCTGGATGCAAGCGATAGTGAAAGCGAAGCAGCGCTTATTGAAGCGCTGGAAACGCTGGCGCCAGAGCATCAGGCTGCGGAACAGGCGTTAGCCATTGCCAAACAGCAGCGTGAACAGGCAGAGGCTGCCGAGCGACAAGGACAGGAGTGCCAAGCGCTTTTTGATCGCCATGCGGCTCTGGGCGCAGAAAAAAACCAGCTGCTACACCAACAGCCAGAAATAGAGCGCGCGGAGCAGCGCCTAAGCGCCCATGAACAGACCCAGGCGCTGGCCGAACCCTTTCACCGTGTGCAAACGGCGCAGCAAACGGCAAGCGCTACCCAGCAGGAGCGCATTCAGGCACAAACGGCCGTCGAAAAACAGCAGGCGACGCATCAACACGCTCAGCAAGCGTTACACCAGGCACAAACCCGCTACCAGCAGTTGCCGGAACGCCGTGAACAGGCGGGTCGTTTACAGCAAGCATTGGAGCAGTTTCAGGCGCTCACTGGTGTAGAGCAGTCGCTGCAGCAGGCGCAACAAACATGGCAAAGCCTGCATCAAAAGCTTGACCAACAAACGCAGCAGCGCAACACCATCGCCGAGCAGGGCGAGGCGCTTGCCGCCAAGCTAAAAGCGGAACAGATAGAGCGCAATAACCTCGCGGGCTGCGGTGAGGTATTAAAAAGCCGTCAGGCGCTGCACGCGCAGCGGAAATCACTGGCCGGGCTTGAATCCCAGCGCACTGCCTTGGCTGAGCAAGTGGCTCAGGCGGCAAGCGATATTGAGCATCATCAGCAAGCGGTTGAACGCTATAAGCGTCGCGCCACAGAACAGGAGATGCACTGGCATCATGGCCAGGCCGCGCTACTCGCCGCTCGGCTGCAAACCCAGCAGCCTTGCCCGGTGTGCGGCAGCTGCGATCACCCCGCGCCCGCCATACAAGAACAGCCCCCCGTTACCCAAGCGGATGTGAAGCACGCACGCACGGAGTATGAACAGGCGCACCAAGCGCTGATGCAGGCTCAACAGTTGCAGCAGCGTTTGGCCCAACAGCTTAAGTATAACGATGAGCAGAGCGAGTACTTGCGTCATACGCTTGGCGAGTGGGGAGCCAAGCCGCTAAGCGCGCTGGAGGCTGCCTGCCAGGAGAGCCAGCAGCATGTTGAACGCTATCAAGTGCTTACCCAAGAGCTTGCGTCGCAGGAACGTACGCTTGAACAACAGCGCAGCGAATGGAAAGCGCTGGATAGCCAGATAAAGTCTCAACAGCCTGAGTTAGAGGCCGCCCAAAAGCGCTGCCATCAGTTGGAAGCCCAATGTGAGCAACTGCGCAGGGCGTTGCCCGAGCCACATGGGTCACTTGAGGCGCTGCAGGCAGAGCTTGGCCGTGTGCAAAGCGACATTCAGCAGTCTGAGGCGGCGTGGCAATCTGCTCAGGAGAGTGCTCATCACGCACAAACGGCGCTGGCCCGCGCTGAAACCACGTTGTCAGATATTGTTCAGCGCGCCGCCGCCGCGACTCAGGTGCTAAGCACGGCCCAAAGCGAATGGCAGCTGGCGCTAAGCGGTAGCGCTTTCAACAGCGACACTGACTTTCTTCAAGCCCGCCTGGAAGCGCCTGAGCGGCAAGCGCTTATTGAAAGCGTCACCCACTTTCAGCAGGCATTGGCCAAGCTGGATGGTCAGCTTGAGGCAAGCCAGGCACGCCTTGAGGGCCTAACACCGCCTGATTTGACAGCCTTGACTGAGCAAGTGACTGCCGCGCAGGCGCATGAGCAGGTTTGCGATCAAACCTACCAGCGCTTGACGGCGCGAATCGCACAGCTAACCGCCACTCAGCAAAAGCTCAAGGCTGCCCACGCTGCCGAGGCGGAGCTTGAAGCCGAGTATCGGCTGTGGGGAACACTGAGCGAGATCGCCAATGGACGCACCGGGCATCGCATTAGCCTGCAGCGTTTTGTGCTTGGGGTACTGTTGGACGACGTACTTATTCAGGCATCCGAGCGGCTGGTGCGGATGAGCCGGGGGCGTTATCAGCTGGTACGCCGTGAAGACCCTTCCAAGGGTAATAAGGCGTCTGGTTTGGAGCTTGATGTTGCCGATACGTATACCGGTAAAAATCGGCCCGTTGCGACGCTTTCGGGCGGTGAATCGTTTATGGCTGCATTGTCGCTGGCACTGGGGCTTTCTGATGTGGTGCAGGCCTATGCGGGTGGCATTCAGCTCGATACGCTATTTATTGATGAAGGCTTTGGCAGCCTGGACCAGGATGCCCTCGATCAAGCCATCGCCATGCTGAGCGAGCTGCAAATGGGCGGGCGCATGATTGGAATTATTTCTCATGTCAGCGAACTCAAAGAGCAAATGCCGGTTCGTATAGAAGTACGTGCCAGCCGACAAGGCAGCACGGTGCAAGTACAAGGCGTTTTATAGCGTTTTAAGTGCACTAAACTCAGTTCTGTCTATCAGCTCAAGGAGTACAGGGATGAACGCAAGTAAAATTCTTCAGCAGCTTATGCAGCAAGCTGGCGGTAGTCAGAAAAGCGGCAGTGGTGTCGATGTTAAAGGCATCCTCGGTGGGCTTTCTAAACAGTTAGGTGGCAGCAGCCAGGGTGGTAGCTCCTCTAGTGGTTTTGATGTTAAGAGCCTTTTGGGCGGTGGCGCCATGGGCATGCTGGTCGGCTCCAAACGTGGCCGTAGCATGGGCGGTAAAGCGCTCAAGTATGGTGCTATTGCAGGTGTTGGCATGTTGGCCTGGAAGGCCTGGCAGAATTCACAGGCCGCCAAGAATCAGCCAGCCACCAGTAGTGAAGCAGAAGGCGAGCGCGTTGATGTATTAAGCGGCGAGATTCAAGAGCGCCGTAGCCTTGAGCTGTTGCAGGCCATGATAATGGCGGCCCGCGCCGACGGGCATATTGATGAGCAGGAACAGGCGCTGATTACGGAGCAGATTGATGCGCTAGGGGCTGATCAGGAGATGCATAACTGGGTCGAAAGGCAGCTAAAGGCTCCGCTGGATGCCGAAGCGCTTGCCCGTGAAGCCGACTCGCCCCAGGCCGCCCGGGAAATGTATTTAATGAGTGTTGCGGTAACTGATGACCAGAACCCCATGGAGCGCGCCTGGTTGGATCAGCTGGCACAGGCGTTAAAGCTTACTCCAGAGGTCACCCAAGAGCTTGAGCATCAGGCTCAGCAGGCGGGCTGATAGCATTTTCATTTTCACATTAAAAGCGCCGCCAGGGTGCTGGCGGCGCTTCATTTTACCGGTGGCAATCGCCTAACGGCGTTACCGATTATTCCTGAACGACAATAACGGATTTCGCATTGACGAATTCGTGCATACCAAAGCCGCCGTGTTCGCGCCCATAGCCTGAGTCCTTGACCCCGCCAAACGGCATTTCCGGGGTGGCAACACCAAAGCCATTGATAAACACCATACCGGTATCGAAGTACTTGCTGGCAAGCTCCGTGGCACGCTTGGTATCTTTGGAGATGATTCCGCCGCCCAGACCGTAACGGCTGTCGTTGGCGATGCGCATGGCGTCTTCATCGTCCTTGGCACGAATCAGTGCTGCCACCGGGCCAAACAGTTCGTCATCGTAGGCGGGCTGGCCTGGGGTGACGTTATCTAGCACGGTCACCGGATAGAAAGCGCCTTTACCGGTTGGCTTTTCGCCGCCGCAGAGTATTTTGGCGCCTTTGCTGACACTCTGCTCCACCTGTTCGTGCAGCGCATCGCGCAAATCCACACGCGCCATCGGGCCAAGGTCGGTGTCGCTAGCGTTTGGATCACCGACTTTTAACGATTTCATTTTCTCTACAAAGCGCTCTTTAAAGGCTTCGTAGTTGGCATCTGTGACCACAAAGCGCTTGGCTGCCACACAGGTCTGGCCGCCGTTGAATATCCGGCCCTGAACGCAGGTATTAACCGCGACCTCAAGATCGGCGTCATCAAGTACCAAAAAGGCGTCGTTAGAGCCCAGCTCCAGCACGGTCTTTTTCAAATGCTCAGCTGCCTTGGCCGCCACTTTACGGCCTGCGCCGTCGCTGCCCGTGAGCGTCACACCGCGTACGGCTTTGTGAGCGATCACTTCATCAGACGTATCGTGGGATATGACCAGCGTGCGGAAGACGTTTTCAGGCAGGCCTGCCTCACGGTAAATCTTTTCAAGCAACAGGCCGCTGCCGGTCACGTTTTCAGCATGTTTTAGCAGTACGCTGTTGCCCGCCATGATATTGGCGATTGAGTAGCGTACGACTTGATACGCCGGGAAGTTCCACGGCTGAATGCCGTAAATAACACCCATCGGTGAGTAGGTAATAAGGCCGCGTTCGCCATTGCCGGGCTTGCGCTCTTCATCGGCCAGTTTTGTCGGGCCGTTCTCTGCCGTGTAATCGCAGATTCCAGCGCAGAGGTCAACTTCCTGGCGAGCTTGCTCAGGTGGTTTGCCCATCTCTTTGACCATTAGATCGGCCAGTTCATCTTTATGGGCGTTTAACGCTTCGCCGATCGCTTTAACGACCTTGGCGCGCTGCTCAAGAGATTTTAAACGCCATTCAAGAAATGCCTGATGGCTTGCTTCGACAACCTGCTTCGCCTGGCTGGAATCCATCAGCGTATAGGTATTTAGCGATTCACCGGTAGTCGGGTTAATGGTCGTGATGCTGTTGCTCATAAGATCTCCTATCTTTAGATCAACGCGTATCGTTAGATCAACGCTTCAATGTCCATATCGGTTAAAACCGACTGGTCTAATCAAGGTGGCTATCTACCTTAGTAGACAATCAGCCTTTATGCGTAATAGTGGGGCAGTAACATTTTTAAAGAGTTCGGAAAGCGCTAATAAAAAGCTAGCAAGCTCTATATCAATTGTTGCGTGACGTATTTATCGCTAATGGCCCAGCCCCGCTTTTTAAAGCCAGTACTTAAAGAGAGGGCCATACTTCGCCCAGCGTACGTAGAGCTGCATCAATGGTTGGTTCTTCTGCGCGGTCTTTACGCCAGATCAGGCTAAGTGCGCAAGGCAGGCGAATATCATTGGCAACGACAAGGCCGCTTTCCTGACGCTCGGTCATGGCCAGAGCGTCGCGTGCCAGGCTCAAGCCAACGCCCGCGCGGACTAAATCGAGCATGCAGGCTTCTTGATCGACTTTGGCAACGCGGTTGGGCGTGGCGTCACTGCTGGCAAGCGCGTGGTGTAAAAGGCGGTGATGGGCCGAGTCCTCGGGCGTGACGATCCAGGGCAACCGGGCCAAGGCTTCCCAACGTGTATCGGCCAACTGGGCATCCCAGCCCATTGGGGCAACAACATAATAGTGAAAATGAGTCAACTCGCGCCAAGCAAGCGCTTCATGGTTGGTACCCAGGCCGGGCGGCGCCAGATAAAACCCTACATCCAGATCACCTTGCTCAACACGTCTTAACGTACTGCCGCTCATTCCGTGATGAAGCTCGGTTTCAAGCTGCGGTGCCTGTGTCATTAAGCGGCGCAAAAAAGCGCCCAGGCGAATAAATTCCGGGTCGACAATTGTACCTATCTTGAGCTTGCCTCTTGGTGTGCTGTGCAGGGTATTGGCCGTTTGCTCAAAAGCATAGGCGCTGGCCAGGGCTTTCTCGGCAGAGGGGAGGAGGGCATGGCCATCGGAGGTTAACGCTAAGCCCTGTGAGCGGCGTTCAAACAACGTAAGCCCCAGATTTAGCTGAAGCTGCTTCAACTTTAGACTGATAGCCGGCTGGGTAAGGTGCAACTGTTCCGCCGCGCGTGAGACGCTGCCTAGCCGGGCCACAGTCACAAATGCCCGTAGCGTCGCATATTCGTGCATATCGCCTCCTCGTTATTATTTTGTTATTAGCAGAGCTTATATCCCAATTTAAATTTACTCAATTGCTTGCAGAAGCAATCACGCTAGTCTGGGGAGATCTAATTTGCTCTGCTTATAAAGGTAGCCGTGATGACAACAACAGCAATTCAGCACTTTATTAATGGCCAAGTCAGCGACGGGAGCGCAGGCGATGCTCAGGATGTGTTCAATCCGGCCACCGGCCAAGTAACCGGCCGCGTTACCCTAGCGTCGTCAAGCGATGTGGATGCGGCCGTAAAAGCAGCCAGTGCAGCGTTTCCTGTGTGGGCCGATACGCCTCCCATTCGCCGGGCCCGGGTGTTATTCAAGTTTCTGGAATTATTGAATACCCATAAAGATGCCTTGGCCGAGGCGATTACCCAGGAGCATGGCAAGGTATTTACCGATGCTCAGGGCGAGGTGGCGCGTGGAATCGATATTGTCGAGTTTGCCTGCGGCATCCCCCAACTGCTTAAAGGTGACTACACCGAGCAGGTGAGTACCGGTATCGATAACTGGACTGTCCGCCAACCGCTTGGCGTTGTGGCGGGTATCACGCCGTTTAACTTCCCGGTGATGGTGCCGATGTGGATGTTCCCAATCGCCATCGCCACGGGTAACACCTTTATTCTCAAGCCCAGCCCGCTCGACCCTAGCGCTTCATTAATGCTGGCAGATCTTCTAAAGCAGGCCGGTTTACCCGATGGCGTGTTTAACGTGGTGCAGGGGGGGAAAGAAGCTGTCGAAGCCTTAATCGATCACCCCGAGGTAAAAGCGCTCTCGTTTGTCGGCTCTACACCAATTGCCAACCTGATCTATGAGCGGGGCGCCAAACACGGCAAGCGTGTACAGGCGCTGGGCGGGGCGAAAAACCATATGGTCGTCATGCCCGATGCGCATCTCGATAAAGCGGTGGATGCATTAATCGGCGCTGCCTACGGCTCGGCGGGCGAACGCTGCATGGCGATTAGCGTGGCGGTACTGGTTGGCGACGTGGCCGATAGCGTGGTGGCCAAGCTTGCCGAGCGTGCCAAAACGCTAAAAGTAAAAGATGGCATGCAGCTGGACGCCGAAATGGGGCCGATCGTAACGTGCCAGGCCCTCCAGCGTATTACCGGCTATATCGAAAAAGGCGTAGCGGAAGGCGCAGAGCTGATTGTGGATGGCCGCAGCTTTGATACCGCCCAGGCAGGTGATGACTGTGCCGACGGCTTCTGGATGGGCGGAACGCTCTTCGATCACGTCACGCCGGAAATGACGATCTATAAAGAGGAGATCTTTGGTCCGGTGTTGGTATGTGTGCGCGTGCCGGATATCGCCACGGCCATTCAGTTAATCAACGATCATGAATTCGGCAATGGCGTTAGCTGCTTTACCGAAAGCGGCAGCGTGGCAAGAGAGTTTGGGCGCCGCATTCAGGTCGGCATGGTGGGTATCAATGTACCTATTCCGGTGCCGATGGCGTGGCATGGCTTTGGTGGTTGGAAGCGGTCGCTGTTCGGCGATACCCACGCCTACGGTGAAGAGGGCGTACGTTTTTATACCAAGCAGAAATCGATTATGCAGCGCTGGTCAGATTCGATCGATAACGGGGCTGAGTTTGTGATGCCAACTGCCAAGTAATAAATAAGCAGTAATAAGTTGATGCGGAGCAAGGCGAATGACACAACAACAAACCTTGGCATTTGACTACATCGTGATAGGCGCAGGCACCGCAGGGTGCCTGATGGCCAACCGGTTAAGCGCCGACCCGAAGAATCGGGTACTGCTGGTCGAGGCGGGCGGGCGCGATAACTATCACTGGATCCATATTCCGGTGGGGTATCTGTACTGCATTAATAACCCGCGCACCGACTGGCTGTTTCGTACCGAGCCCGAGCAGGGCTTGAACGGCCGCTCACTGATTTACCCGCGCGGTAAAACCCTGGGCGGCTGTTCGAGTATCAACGGCATGATTTATATGCGCGGCCAGGCACGCGACTACAACCACTGGGCAGAAATCGTGGGTGATGATGACTGGCGGTGGGAGAACTGCCTGCCGGACTTTATGCAGCATGAAAGCCACTACCGGCTGGATGAAGGAGGCGATGCGGATGCCGAGCAGCGCGACTTTCACGGCGATGGCGGTGAGTGGCGGGTTGAAAAGCAGCGCTTGAAGTGGGATGTACTGGACGACTTTGCCGAGGCGGCCGTGCAGGCTGGTATCCCACGCACCCAGGATTTTAACCGCGGCAATAATGAAGGCGTTGCCTACTTTGAAGTAAACCAGCGCAATGGCTGGCGCTGGAACACGGCCAAGGCGTTTTTGCGCCCCGCGCTTAAACGTAAAAACTTGACGCTTTGGCACTCTACCCAGGTGAATCGACTCTGCTTTGAAAATGATCAGGGCAGCCCACGCTGTAACGGAGTAGACGTTACCCAGCGCGGTAAAAACCTGAACGTCCGCGCCAGTAAAGAAGTAATTTTGTGCGCCGGCGCCATTGGCTCGCCGCATCTTTTGCAGCTATCGGGTATCGGGCCTAAAGCGCATCTTGAAGAGCATGCCATTGAGGTGGTGCATGACCTGCCGGGAGTAGGCGAGAATCTGCAAGATCATCTCCAGATCCGCTCAGTGTATCGTGTCACCAATGCAAAAACGCTTAATGCTGTAGCAGGCACTTTGCTGGGTAAGGCAGGTATTGGCTGGGAGTATTTATGCAAGCGCACCGGCCCCATGAGCATGGCACCGTCACAACTTGGCGCTTTTACGCGCAGTTCTAACGAGTATGAGTACCCTAATATTCAGTACCACGTTCAGCCATTAAGTCTTGAGGCGTTCGGGCAGCCGCTGCATCCTTATCCGGCCATTACCGCCAGTGTATGCAACTTAAATCCCACCAGCCGCGGAACGGTGCGTTTAAAAAGCCGCAACCCTTCCCAGGCCCCGGCGATTGCGCCCAACTATTTAAGTACGCCTGAAGACCGCAAGGTAGCCGCAGATTCGCTCAGAATGACTCGCCGGATTGCCGAACAGCCTGCGTTTGCCAAATACGCGCCGGAGGAAGTGAAGCCTGGTCCTGCGTATCAAAGCGATGATGAACTGACGCGTTTGGCCGGCGATATTGGCACCACTATCTTCCATCCGGTAGGCACTACAAAAATGGGCCGTGCAGATGATCCTATGGCTGTGGTAGATGCAAAATTAAGAGTGCATGGCATCACAGGACTACGCGTTGCCGATGCGGGTATCATGCCGACCATTACCAGCGGAAACACCAATTCTCCGACCCTGATGATCGCCGAAAAAGCGGCTAAATGGATATTAAATGAGATTTAGAATAAAACTTGTTGCATAAAGTTTTTTTTTCAGCATAGTGTTGACGTGCGGCTGAGTTAAGCGCATGCTTCACGCAGTTGGTTAGCAAGTCGAACGTTGTCAGCAGTATCGAACGCCTAAGCGTGAGTCTGGTGAAAGTTTCTTGTTCTACCCACTGCAATTCGGGTATTTCCCGGCTTTACATTAAGCTACATCGAGGATTTCGATCATGGCAACTGGTACCGTTAAGTGGTTTAACGACACTAAAGGTTTCGGCTTCATTTCTCCGGACGACAATGGCGACGACCTGTTCGCGCACTTCTCCGAAATTCAAGCTGACGGTTTCAAAACTCTGCAAGACGGCCAGAAGGTTTCCTTCGACGTCACTCAGGGTAAAAAAGGCCTTCAGGCTTCTAACATCAAAGTTGTGAACTAAGTTTCACTATTGATGTTTGCAGCTAGCGGTTAACGCTAGTTGGCTTAAGACCCCGCCATGTGCGGGGTTTTTTGTTTGGCAAAGAAAAACTTTTTATTCTATTTCGATATTTAAATGTTTCTAAAAATAACTTTTTAGAATATGAGGTTGGCGTCACAATAGCGCATGCTTTTTTGTTAGGGATGCTGCGTTATGACGCTGGATGCTTGGATTGCGGTCGCTGTTGTTATCACTATTTTTCCGTTAATGAGCGTATCGCGGTTAGGGCCGGATATTATTCTGCTGGGCGCCGTTATTCTACTAATGACGCTGGGCGTGATTGATCCTACCCAAGCGCTAAGCGGCTTTTCCAATAGCGGCCTGTTCACGGTCGCCTTTATGTACGTGCTGGTGGCCAGCATCCGCGAAACGGGCGGCATCGATCTGATTATTCGCTATGTTCTGGGGCGGCCGAAAAGCGAACGCGGCGCCTTGGTTCGGCTCCTGCTACCGGTTGCCTCGTTAAGTGGTTTCTTGAATAACACACCCGTAGTCGCTACCTACATACCGGCTGTGATGAGCTGGAGCCGTCGGCTGCGGCGCTCACCTCAACGGCTACTCATGCCGTTAAGCTTTGCCTCCATTCTGGGTGGCACTATCACGCTGTTCGGTACCAGTACCAACTTGGTCGTGCATGGGCTGCTGGTTGATCGTTACCCTGATTTGACCATGGGGCTGTTTGATCTTGCCTGGGTGGGGATCCCTGTGGCCGTGGTGGGGCTTACTTACCTGATCATGTTGGGGCCGCGCCTGCTGCCTGCCCGTGAGGGCTTGGGGAATGCCTTTGCCAATCCGCGTGAGTTCACCATTGAAATGGAAGTCGATCGGGAGGGCGTCCTGGTCAATCGCACGGTCGAAGAAGCAGGCTTGCGCCATCTCCAAGAGCTTTTTCTGGTTGAAATCGAGCGCGATGGCAACGTGGTAGGCGTCGTGGGGCCTGGGGAGCAGTTAAAGGGCGGCGACCGGTTGGTGTTTGCCGGTACCAGCGATGCCGCCGTGGAGCTTCAGCAGATTCGTGGCCTGA
The DNA here is from genome assembly GCF_052353045.1 of Halomonas sp. AOP7-B1-5. Lineage (NCBI taxonomy): Bacteria > Pseudomonadati > Pseudomonadota > Gammaproteobacteria > Oceanospirillales > Halomonadaceae > Halomonas > Halomonas sp. AOP7-B1-5. The sequence continues at coordinate 14,027 of NZ_JBQTDC010000016.1, forward strand.
TACCCTCGCGCGATAGCGCTTCAAGCCTGGAAAAAGAGTTTAAAGAACGCCGCCTGGTCGAGGCCGTAGTCTCCAACCAGTGTCAGTTTATCGGTCAGCGCATTCGCGACGGGCGCTTTAGAACGCTTTACGGGGCGGCCGTACTGGCGATTTGCCGAGGCGGCGAAAGGGTCACCGGTAACCTTGGGCAGGTACGTTTGCAGTCTGCTGACGTGCTGCTGTTGGAAGCTCGCCCGCCGTTTATCGAGCGTCATCGACAGTCAAAAGACTTCCTGCTGATCAGTGAGTTGAACGGCTCTGCACGGCCGGTTCATGAAAAGGCGCCGCTGGCCTGGGGAATTTTATTAGGTGCGGTGCTGCTGGCGGCATTCGGCGTGGTGAGCATGCTAAATGCCGCCATGCTGGGCGCGGCACTGGCGCTTGTTACTGGCTGCTGCTCGGTAGAAGCGGCCAAGCGCGGGCTGGATAGTCAGGTGCTTTTAACTATTGCTGCATCGTTCGGGGTAGGGGCGGCGCTGCAAAGTTCGGGAGCGGCTGACGCTATTGCCGGTGGCGTTTTGAATATTGTGGGCGGTAATCCGTGGCTGCTCTTGATAGGCACTTACTGTGTGGTCGCGCTATTGACTGAGCTGGTGACCAATAACGGCGCTGCCGTGATTATCTTCCCTGTGGTGATGGCCGCCGCCGAGAGCCTGGGAGTAAACCCCATGCCGTATGTGGTCGCCGTTATGTTTGCCGCTTCGGCCAGCTTTTTAACCCCGATCGGCTATCAAACCAATTTGATGGTGTATGGCCCCGGCGGCTATCGTATCAGTGATTTTCTACGCGTAGGCGGTGGTTTAAACGTCATTACCGGGGCAATCGCGCTAGCTCTGATTCCTCTGGTGTGGCCCTTTTAAGCTCGGATGTGGACCTTTTAAGCGCAAGTGCTCGCCGCCACTGCCGGTTTGCGCTAGGGTGCTTTTTTAATTAATACGTAAGGATGAGTAACATGACCGAACCTGGCGAACTGATTATTGAGCCGCAAAATGGGCAGCCCGCCGATGCCTGCGTGTTTATTATTCATGGCTTGGGCGCTGATGGGCATGATTTCGAGCCGCTGGTACCCGCGCTTAACCTTCCCAAGGATGCCAGCGTGCGTTTTATCATGCCTCACGCGCCACGGCTGCCGGTCACCGTTAACGGCGGGATGGTCATGCCTGCCTGGTACGATATATTAGCTATGGATTTAGGCCGTAGGGTGGATGAAGCGCAGCTCAAACGCTCTGCTGAACGTATTCAGGCGCTGATTCAGGAGCAGATCGATCAAGGTATCGACAGCCAGCGGATTATCGTGGCGGGCTTCTCGCAGGGTGGGGCGGTTGCCTATCAGGCGGCGTTATCGTTTCCGCTGCCGTTAGGCGGGCTGTTGGCCATGTCAACCTACTTTGCCACGGCGGACAGCATTGAAGCCAGCGAGGCGAACCAGCACATTCCTATCGAAGTACATCACGGCAACTTTGACCCGATCGTGGCGGAGAGTTTAGGCCGTGCGGCGCTTGAGCGGCTCAAGACGCAGGGCTACACAGTTAACTACCGTCAGTACCCGATGGCTCACGCGCTTTGCCCCCAGCAGGTAGGCGATATTGGCCGCTGGCTAAGTGAGCGTTTAGCGTAAGGCTGCGTCGACAAGTGATCAAAAGGCAGGCACAGTAACCTATCGAAAAGCCGGGGCAAGGATAGCAAAGGCAGTGATAGCGTCCCTTGATGTAATAGAAGTCCTATTAGCGCTTTGTCTTATGACAACAGCGCTGTTGTGTTTATTTGATCGCCATTTGGTGCGTGCCTGCTGTTGCTTTGGGGTGTTTACCCTGAGCATGGCGCTTGCCTGGCTGACATTAGGCGCGCCTTGGCTAGCGATTGCAGAAGCAATCATTGGCGCGCTACTCACCGTACCCTGCTTTTTTTACGCGTTAGGCATCTTTCCCGTCAGCTCGTCTGCTTTACCACGCTACGATCACTTTAAAGAGCCGCTGACACGGGGCATGACTCGCACGCTGTTGGCGCTTGCCTGGTGTGTCATGGTTGGCACAGTCATCCGCTTTGTACTCCCCGCCATGGTTTATTCACCGCTTGAGCATCCGCTGCTATTCGTTGGTGTGGTGATCGTTGCCACTGCGATGGGCGCTTTTGCCTGGCATCGGCATTTATTACGCCGTCTGCTGGCGTTTAATGTGATGGGTTCCGGTGTGTTTTTACTCTTGGCGGGAATGGCGGGAACGAGCGTGCAAGGCCAGGCGCTGATTACCATTGGGCTGGTGGTCGCTTGGCTTGGCTCCTTGCTGAGCGCCTTGTTGATTCGAACGCTCTATCTGCGCGAAGGGCCAGCGGCATTACTGGGTGCCAGCGAGCCACAGGAGTCGAAGCAATGATGTGGCGATTTGGTCTAGCAGACAGCACGTTTGAGCCGCTGTTAACCAGCCACTGGGCGTTGGCCATTGCCTTGTCTATGCCGCTTGTATTGGGTGGTTTGGCGGCGGTATGGCCTCCAAAGCGCATGTGGGTAGTGGCCCTGGCATGTGCTCCACTGCTGACGTCTGGGCTTTTATTATTGGTCGACTTTACGCAGATAGGGTTGCTGCGTTGGCAAGGGGAGGTGCTGGGAGTCAGCATTGGGCTGCGCCTTAATGGGGTAAGCATACTGCTGTTACTCTTGACGCAATGGCTGGGCGCGGCATCGGCGCTCTATACGCCTGGCCTGCTAAGCGTTTCGCCGCCGGAACGTCTAGCCCGCTGGCTGTGGCCGCTGATGGGCGTGGTAGTTAGCGCGCTTTCATTGGTTTGGCTTGCGACAGACCTTATTACGCTCTACCTCGCATTGGAGCTGATGGGGTTGGCAGCCGTCGGCATGTTGTTGCTGTCAGGTAAGACGCCAGCGCTTTTCGCCAGCATGCGCTATTTACTGCTCACCCTGGTGGGATCGCTCGCCTACCTATTAGGAGTGGCGCTGCTGTTGGGCTACTGGGGGCAAGTTGATTTAGCCGGGCTTGCGCAGGTGGTTGAGCCTGGCCCGGTTACCTGGGTTGCTGCGGCGTTGATCGGTGGTGGGCTGGCGTTAAAGGCTGCTCTGTTTCCGCTGCACGCCTGGCTTTCCCCGGTGCATGCCAGTGCCTGGACACCGGTGAGCGCGCTGCATGCAGGGCTTGTAGTTAAAGCCTCGCTGTTTGTGTTGCTGCAGCTGTGGAGTATTTTGCTACCGGATACTTTTTGGGCGCCTCGTCTAGTCGCCTGGATGGGGATGCTGGCGATTATTTGGGGCGGGTTAATTGCCTGGCGCGCCGAGTCTCTTAAAACGCTAGTGGCTTCATCAACGGTTGCCCAGCTTGGTTACTTGATGGTGGTATTTCCGTTGTTGTTAGGCCCAAACGTCGGGCCGCTTGCCAAGGCGCTGGCCTGGGAAGGGTTTTGGCTGCAGTTGATGGGGCATGCGTTAGCCAAAGCCGCCATGTTTCTGGCCGCCGGCAATTTGATTCTGGCAACCGGTGAAACCACGCTGAAGGGGCTTGCAGGCTGTAGCCGCAAGCTGCCGCTTTCGTTATTAGTGTTTGGCATTGCTTCGGTCACATTAATGGGGCTACCGCCTAGCGCAGGCTTTACGGCCAAATGGCTGCTGTTGCAGGCCATGGTGATATCCCAGCAGTGGTGGGCGGTGGCCGCGCTATTAATCGGCACGCTGTTAACGGCTGCGTATGTTTTTCGGTTTTTCCGCTACTCCTTTATGGAAACTGCCCCGCGCCACCACTATCAGCCGCTTTCCCCGGGTATGGATATCATCGCGCTTTGCCTGGCATTGGCAGCCTTTGTCTTGGGACTGCTCGCTCACTTCCCGTTAGAACTTCTCCATGGGGGTAGCTTATGAACGCCGCCTGGCTACCTTTAACGGCGATTGCCGCCTCCCTGTTGGCCGCGGTTATCATTTTCTCCCTACCTGAAGAGTCAAGGCGGCTGCGTACCAGCATTAACTTGCTGGCCGCCGTGATTAAAATCACGCTGGTCACGTTGATGATTCAGCGGGTAGTGGCGGGCGATGAGGCTATTTTCAGTTTTCAGATAGTGGGCAATATTGATTTTGTCCTGCGTGCTGATGCGTTGGGGGTGATGTTTGCCGGGCTGTCGTCACTGCTTTGGCTGTGCACGACGGTTTACGCTATCGGATATCTGGAAGGCACTGCGAACCGTAAGCGCTTCTTTGGCTTCTTTAGCCTGTGTGTGGCGAGTACGTTGGGCATCGCGCTTGCGGGCAATCTATTTACCTTTCTGATTTTCTACGAAATGCTGACGCTTTCCACCTATCCGCTGGTGGTTCATTCGGGCACTGATAAGGCCCTGAATGCGGGGCGGATTTATCTGCGCTATACCTTGACCGCCGGTGTCGTGCTGCTTTTCGGCGTGGTGCTGTTATATAGCGTAACGGGCGAGCATTCGTTTGCCTCTGAACGAGGCCTGGGTGACTACCTGGGCGATCACCGCACTTTACTCACGTTTATCTTCGCCCTGCTGGTGGGCGGGTTTGCCGTGAAGGCCGCCATGGTACCGCTGCATGGTTGGCTGCCCAGGGCGATGGTGGCGCCTGCGCCGGTCAGCGCGCTGCTGCACGCGGTAGCCGTGGTAAAAGCCGGCGCCTTTGGGATCTTGCGGGTTATTTATGATCTTTACGGTATCGAGCTAAGCGTTGAGCTGGGCGTGACCACAGCCCTTGCCGTGGCGGCCTGTATTACCATTATTTATGGCTCGGTACGGGCCATCGCTCAGCACGAGTTAAAGCCTCGGCTCGCCTTCTCTACCATCAGTCAGGTGTCGTATATCGTGCTTGGCGTAAGCTTATTTGGCCCCTTTGGAACGATCGGTGCGCTTGCCCATTTGTTGCACCAGGGACTTATGAAGGTGACGCTGTTTTTCTGTGCGGGCATCTATGCAGAAGAGCTGGGCATTCACCGTATTGATGAGATGGACGGGGCTGGTAAGCGCATGCCGCTTACCAGCTTGGCCTTTACGGTGGGGGCGCTAGGCATGATTGGTTTACCCCCCTTCGCTGGGTTTATCACCAAATGGTATTTGGGCATTGGCGCCATTCAGGCTGAAATGTACTGGGTCATTGCCGTACTTGTTGCCAGTAGTGCGCTAAATGCGGCCTATTTTCTGCCGATTGTGTATCGCCTGTGGTTTCGCGTGGGGCCTGCCCACGGCCATGGCAACTGGCCAAACGAGCAGCGCTTGGGGCGGTTGGAAACCCACGGTTGGCTGCTTTGGCCGGCGGTGTTTACCGCGGTGATCAGTTTGGCAGCGGGGCTGCTTGCCGGGCTGCCGTTTAGCCCGCTGGACTGGGCAACCCGGGTAGCGGTAGGGGAGTATTTACAATGATAACACTGCTGCTGGTAAGTGCACTCTGCTGGCCGCTGTGCGTAATGCTGCTGGGGGTATGGCAGGCCTATCGTACTCCCGCTGTTCAGCGGCGTTATTTCTCATGGTGGTGGTTAAGTGCGGCGTGGCCCGCGCTCTTGCTAGCTTACGTAGGCGAATCCCAGTGGATAATCGATGCCTGGATGCTGGGCGGGCAGTGGTCGCTTAATGCGCTTAGCCGCCCATGGCTTGCGTTCACGGCGCTGCTTTGGAGCTTCGCGGCCTTTCATGCCCGGGGTTACTTTGCCAAGGAGCAGGCAAAGGCTCAGACGGGCGATCATGCTGCTGAACGCCGCTTGCTGCGCCTGGCCCTGCTATGGCCACTGACGTTTGTGGGCAATGTTTTGCTGATTATCGCCCAGGATATCGCCAGCTTTTACCTGGGGTTCGCGGTGATGACGTTTGCCGCCTACGCCCTGGTAATACATACCGGCACGCCTGAGGCAAAGCTGGGCGCGAAAGCCTATCTGATACTGGCAATCATCGGTGAAAACTTAATTTTGGGTGGCCTGCTTTGGGCGGCGGGCAGTGCAGAAACGCTGTTGCTAGAGGGCGTGCGCGAGGAAATCGCTACCGCCGAGCATGGCGCTCTGATGGCGGGCTTGCTGTGGCTGGGGCTGGGCATTAAAGCAGGGGTCATCGGCCTGCATGTATGGCTACCGCTGGCGCATCCTGCTGCCCCGGCACCGGCCAGCGCCGTATTGAGCGGGGCGATGATCAAGGCGGGATTGCTCGGCTGGATTTATGTACTGCCCCTTGGGGAGCCCGCCATGTCAGAAGCGCTAGTCCGTCTGGGCGAAATAATCCTGGTAGCGGGATTAGCCGCGGCTTTTGGAGCGGCGCTATATGGCGTGTGGCAGCGTCATCCCAAAGCCATACTTGCCTACTCCAGTATCAGCCAGATGGGTATGCTCACCGCGATGGTGGCCATGGGGCTGGCGGCGCCAGACGTATGGCCTTTGTTGTTACCGGGCGTTGTGCTGTTTGCTGCTCACCACGCGCTGGCGAAAGGTGCACTGTTTATGGGCACCAGCATTAGTGAACACTTACCTCGCTGGCCATTAACGGTCGTTTGGATATTGCTGGCACTCCCCGCATTATCGCTTACCGGGGCGTTTGGCGCGGGCTTGATCAGCAAGTGGACCGTGAAGAGCGCTCTTTATGAGATGCATCATGAGCAGTTGATTACGCTATTAACCTGGGCAGCCATGGGCACATCAGCACTGGTAAGCGTTAGCTTATGGCGCCAATGGCAGCAGCGCAGCGCAGGCGGTAGCCATCCGGGGCAGTGGGGCGCCTGGCTTGCGACACTGGTCGCTGCGCTAATTACCCCGGTGTGGCTGCCACTGCCCGAGGCAAGCGTTGCCATCCCGCCGTTGAAAGAGTGGGTTAGCCTGATATGGCCGCTACCTGCTGGGGTTTTAGTGGTTGGGTTTGGCTGGCTATTAACGCACCGCCTGCGTATCGGCACGCCACCTGCCGGTGATTTGTGGTGGCTTTATGCACCGCTCGGTTACACAGTGGTGAATGCGCTGCGCTTAAGCGGCGCGTGGCTTAAGAATGCTAAATCGACATCTGTTGATATCACTCTATTGATTGAAAAGCAGGTAATGAAGCGCTTAACTCAACTAACGGGCATGGAAGGCTGGATGCGGCACCATACGAGCGGTTTGATGATGGCGCTCGCTATCACACTGGCACTGTTACTAATCTGGGAAGGGGCGTAATGAGTCACGAGAATGCACCGAACCATCGGGGACGGGATGCCGAGAAGCCAGATGAAATTACGCGCCGGGGTTGGTTTGACATCGTGTGGCGCGTGCTGCGCACCGCCAAGCGTGACCGTCTTACCATGCTGGCCGCTGGCGTTGCGTTTTACGCATTGTTAGCGCTATTTCCAACCATTGCCGCAGTGATCTCGCTGTGGGGATTACTGTTCGACCCGGTTGAAGCGGGTCGGCAGCTTTATGAGATAAGCCGCTTTATGCCTCCGGATGCGGCAGACCTTATTGACCAGCAGACCCAGGCAGTGGTTGAAAGTACCGAATCAGGCAGCGTGATGACGGTGCTTGTGGGGCTTTTGGTCGCGATGTATATCGCCTCCAAAGGGGTAGGTGTGCTCGTGGTGGGACTCAATGTGGTTTATGGCGAAAAGGAGCGGCGTAACGTCTTTCTTCGTGGCGTTGTATTAACACTGCTGACGTTTGGGCTGATCGGCATGACGCTTATATCGCTTGGCTTTATCGCTATCGTACCGGTGCTGGTCGACGCATTAATCGTGGAACCTCCCTTTGATCAGCTATTTAAGTGGCTGCGCTGGCCTGCGTTATTGGTCATCATGAGCTTTTTAATTGCCTTATTGTATCGGTTTGCGCCGTATCGACGAGCAGCGCAGTGGAGCTGGTTAAGCTACGGCACGCTGTTGGCCACCATATTATGGCTATTGGGATCGGGTGGGCTTTCCCTTTATGTGCGCTTCTTCACAAGCTTCAGCGAGCTTTACGGCTCACTGGGCGCGGTGGTGGTGTTAATGATGTGGTTTTGGCTTTCTGCCTTTGTGGTATTGCTTGGCGCAGAAGTGAACAGTGAGATGGAGCGCCAGACCTATAGGGACACCACCATAGGCGAGGATCGTCCATTAGGTGAACGCGAAGCCTTTGCCGCCGATACGCTAGGTGTTGAAAACCCTTGGAACGGTGATAAAGAATAAACCCGCCAGTAGCTAGCTGGCGGGTTTCCCGTACGCTTATCGAGGATATTTACCCTCGCTATAAGAGCGCTAAATAAGGCTCTTTACAGAATAAAACTCTTTATAGAAGTTCTTCAGCCGCCAGCGCCAGACGCGAGCGCTCAACGCTTTTAAGCGTAATGTGCCCGGCATGCGGCCAATCACGGAAACGCTCGACCACGGCCGCCATGCCGCAGGTATTGGCGGTCAGGTAAGGCGTATCGATTTGCCCTACGTTGCCTAAACAGACAATCTTGGTATTACGCCCGGCTCGGGTCACCAGCGATTTAAGCTGTTTAGGAGTAAAGTTCTGCGCCTCGTCAATAATCAAAAAGGTGTCGTTTAAGGTGCGCCCGCGCATAAAGCTAGGCGAGCGAATTTGCACCCGCGAGCCGATCAGTTGCCGTGTGGCGCCATTATCCCAGGTGGATTCCCCTTCGTCATTGCGCAGCAGGTTGTCCATATTGTCGTGGAAGGCACCCATCCACGGCGACATTTTCTCCTCTTCAGTGCCGGGCAGAAACCCGATGTCCTCACCCATGGGAATAGGGGCGCGGGTAAACACAATGCGTTCAAACTGCTTGGTATCCAGGGTCTGCTGAAACGCTGCCGCCAGGGTCATGAACGTTTTGCCCGTGCCTGCATTACCGGCAATCGTCACCAGGTCGATGTCCGGGTCCATCAGTAGGTTAAGGGTAAAGTTTTGACGACTATCGTGAGCGTGAACTCCCCATACGCCGGAGTGGTGGCGGTAGTTGGTTAAGAGCTGCAAGCGGGCTGATGAGGGGGAAAGCTCACGGATAATGGCTTCAAACTCGGCGCCGTTTTCGCAATCGGATACCAGCATCCCCAAGTGCCAATGGCGGGGCATGTCACCACTTAGCTGATAAAACGTATGATGGTCTACCCGTTCAACGGTGACATCGACATTGAGCGTTTCCCAAAGCGTGGCGCCATCATGCCCGGCATCGGCATAGATCTGGGCACCTTCGATCATCGCGTCACTATCTGAGAATGCCCGGTCGTTAAAGTAATCTTCTACCGGTACCTTAAGTGCCGCGGCCTTGACGCGTAGATTGATGTCTTTGGTGATCAGGATGACGGACGCGTCAGGGCGTTCGTCACGCAGGCGACAGGTTTCAGCCAAAATGCGGTTATCGGGGCTATCGTCTAATGCATCGAACGGTTTCAGGTCGTTGTAGCACAAAAAGTGCAGGCGCCCGGTTTCCCCACTGATCCGGGGGATGGGAATGCCGCGCTGAATTTCATCAAAAGTAACTTGGTTGGTAAGGTCAGAGAGCGTACGGCTAATTTGCCGTGCCGTACGGGCGATTTCTCGAATTCCGTTTTTGTGCTTATCCAGTTCCTCAAGGACAGTCATGGGGATAACCACGTCATGCTCGTCGAAGTGATAGAGCGCAGCGGGGTCATGGATCAGGACATTGGTGTCCAGGACATAAAGCCTAGTCGCTTTCTTATCGAGTCTTACCATCGGTGGAATAACTCCTTGGTTGACGGCAACATCGACACTGGCAGTTACATCTTACGCCTATATGACACTTGCCTGTGTCGTTCCTCTGGCGTGTCCTTAAGTCTCCTTCTTTAGCACTTTTTTATAGCGTGGAAGGCAATCGCGTTTTTTTCCACTGCTATATTTCAACGAAGTGACCGTTAGCGCGTATTACCTAGAAAACGCGCCACATTATTTAGTAGCGCGGTGGCCACTACACCAAGGTTTTCGCCCTCAACGTAACGGTAATAATGGCTGTCGAGCGCAAGGTCATGATTAAGCGCGCAAAGCGTTTTTTTCTTGAGCGCCTCCTTCACCAGCGGATAGGGGAGCAGCGCCCAGCCCGTGCCGTTAATGACCGCGTCGCGAATCACCTCAAACATGGTGAATCCCAGGTAATTAGCCGAAAAAAGCGCTTCGCTGACCAGTTTGTCGTCCTGAATATGGGTTAGGCACACCTGAGTGTATTGCGCCAAATCATCGCGATTAACGCTGGGTAGCCGACTAAGCGGATGCTGAGGGGAGGCGACTAAGCGCATCCCTACCGGCGCGAGATTAGCTGCGCTGGTAACCACGCCTTCAGCAGTATATAAACCAAAAGCGATATCCACCGTTTGGCGCAAAATAAATTGGCTGTGCTCTTGTGGGGGAACGAGATAGACCGATATGGCCGTTAACGGAAACTGCTGCTTTAAATCGTGCATTACCTGGCGCCAGAACCGCTCGGGAAGCGCATCGTCGCGGGCGATGCACAGCTGGTTTTCAACCCCTTGCAGGTGCTGGTGGCAGTGCTTTTTAATGCGGCTGGCGCTGGTCAGCAACCGGTAACAGTCGGGCAGTACACTTTCACCTACCGCCGTGAGCGTCAGGCTATTGCCCGAGCGCTCAAACAGCGCCACGCCCAGGCTATCTTCCAAGGCATGGACAGCGGCACTTAGCGTACTTCGCTTTATGCCTGATTGACGGGCAGCGGCGGCAAACGAGCCGTGCTCGGTGACCTCAACAAACGCTTGAACTTGTTCAGCACGCATATTAGAGCCTTGGATATAAGCGCTAATTTTTTTAGCGCTGAGTGATTCGTTTAACGTTAGCACAAGCGCTACTATGCGCCACGATTTCCTATTGGCTTATTCCACCTTGATATGGAGTTTTTAGCGTGACCCCCTTTGTTGCCGAGCGCCGAGCGCTACGATTTTCCGCCATTTCGGCAAGCCTTTTTGCGTTAACCGGGCTTGTGCTGGGATTGGCCAGCGGTTCCATTACGATTTTATTCGATAGCGGCTATTCGCTTTTGAGTCTTGCCTTGGCGTCACTCTCCCTGCTTGCTCTGCAGCAGGCGCGTAAACCGGCGGATGATCACTACCCCTTTGGGCGGCTGACGGTAGAACCCCTTGCCGTACTGCTCAAAGGCGTAATGATTGCGCTGGTGTGCCTGTTTTCGATGGTCTCCGCGGTGTGGAGCCTGTTGCAGGGTGGTCGCCTGGTAACACTTGATCTGGCCATTCTGTTCAGCCTAGCCAACGTAGGTGGCTGTTTGCTGACCTGGTGGTGGCTGAAGCGTTACGCGCAGATCGCCCGCTCATCGCTGTTGGCCGCCGAGCTGCGCCAGTGGCAGATGGACACTGGGCTGAGTGCGGCCGTCATGTTCGGTTTTGCCCTTACCTGGCTGTTAACCCTGACCCCCTGGGCCAGCTATGCGCGGTTTGCCGACCCGGTGATGGTGCTGATCATCGCTGGCTACTTTCTGCCCATGCCGGTTCGTATGATACGCGGAGCGCTGCGCGAGCTTATGTTTGGCGAGCCCATGGGCAGCATACGCCAGGATATGGTGGAGGAAGTCGCGGATTTTGATATCGCCAGTGATGATGTACGTATGGCCCAGGTGGGCAGTTTTCTGATGGTGGATATCCAGCTCGACAAACAGCAAATCGATGATGCTGAAGAGATTGTCGATAGCGTTGAACAGCATTGCTTACAGCGTAATTTACGTCCGATTACCAGTATCACCTTGGTGACTACTTAAGCCACCACTTAAGACACTACGTAAGCCTTCAAGTAAAAAGATTGACGCTATACGAGTGGGATGATATCTAGCGCTACCGACAAACGGTGTCGGCCTAATATCGTACTTTTGAGGGTTTACTAAACATGCCACTGCGCCGCTGTTTGCCCGTGCTGCTAGCAACTGCTCTGATTGCTGGCTGCGCAAGCTCCACCGTTGCTCCGCGTTACACTACCGACAACCCGGACGTAATGCGTATTGGCGGGGAGCGCCCTGCTAATGCTGACCCACGCACTGAAGATGCCGGTTCTTTCTGTATGGAAACTACCGAGCGTTGGAATGAACATGGCCGCACGCCCGATGGACAAACTCTATGGGCCAAAGACACGCTACGTCGTGTCGTGCCCTGTCAGTAAGAGCCTGTCAGTAAGAATCTGTTAGTAAAAGCAATCCTGTAATCAGCATAACGCCAGCCCGATAAGCTGGCGTTATGCTATAAAAGCGAATATCCACAGTGCCTATAGCTAAACGCTTGCACCTATCAACGTTCAATCGCCTTTTTTGTCAGGCTTGCCTTTGCGCTCGGTGCTTGCCATCTCCTCAAGCTCCTCTTCGCTCATTGAGTCGTACATTTCTTTGGAAGCATCGTAAAGCTCGCTTGGCTTGGTTTCCCCACGCTTGGCGGAAAGGGCGGCGCCTGCGGCTTTTTGCTGGGCTTTTGATGTGGCTGGCATAATAAACTCCTGTTAGTTGACTTCCCTTCAAGGCTTACGCTATTTAGCCTAGCAGGCAGGTATAAGCTTTCCAGAGCCCAACAGCCTCGCTATCCATGTTTACTAATCATTAAGAGAACCTCATGACACCGGCCATTAATACGGCAAAAAAAGCGGGCATCCCGTTTGAACTTCATGAATACCATCACGACGCGGCGGCGGAGTCTTATGGCCTGGAAGCCGCTGAAAAGCTAGGAGTTGCTGCCGAGCAGGTATTTAAAACCCTGGTGGTGAAGCTTGATGGCAAGGCGCTTGCGGTGGGCATTGTGCCAGTGACCGGGCAGCTGGGCTTAAAGCAGATTGCCAAGGCGGCGGGCGCTAAAAAAGCCGTCATGGCCGTACCGGCTGAGGTAGAGCGTACCACCGGTTACGTATTGGGCGGAGTAAGTCCCTTAGGCCAGAAAAAACGCTTGGCCACCTATATTGATGCCTCGGCACAGGAGTTTTCTAAGGTGTACGTTAGTGCCGGACGGCGAGGACTTGAAATTGAGTTGGCACCTGACGACTTGGCCACCCTATGCCAGGCCGGTTTTGCGCCCCTTGCGGTATGACAGACACGCAGGGCGCGGCACTTTCTGGTATGGTGCTTTACCTTATAGTAATTACCTTTTTACTGGCCGTTAAACGGCCCTGCAGGTTTTATTGTGTCAGACGCCTCCTTCTCGTCGCTTGCCTTGCCGGCAGCGCTGCTTACTAACCTTGAATCATTGGGTTATCACCAGATGACGCCGGTACAGGCACAAAGCCTGCCGCCTATGTTAGCCGGGCGTGATGTGCTTGCTCAAGCTAAAACGGGGTCGGGTAAGACGGCCGCGTTTGGCTTGGCGTTATTGGCAGAGCTGCGCGTTGATGCGTTTGCCGTGCAGGGTTTGGTGCTTTGCCCGACTCGGGAGCTTGCTGATCAGGTGGCCGAAGAGCTGCGGCGTCTGGCGCGGGCCATGGCCAACGTGAAAGTATTGACGCTTTGCGGCGGTGCTCCGTTCGGCCCTCAGTTAGGCTCTTTAGAACACGGCGCGCATATTGTGGTGGGTACGCCTGGGCGTATCGATGAGCACTTGCGCAAGGGGTCGCTGACCCTAGGCTCGCTAAGTACCCTGGTGCTGGATGAAGCGGATCGCATGCTGGATATGGGCTTTCAGGCCACCATTGATGCCATCATCGCCGAGACGCCGGCTGATCGCCAGACGCTGCTGTTTAGCGCAACGTTTCCTGATGAGCGCGAAGCAGGCGGTTTGGCAACCATGACGCGCGGCGTGATGGTTGATCCTGTCACTGTCAAAGTGGCCGAGTTGCATGACGCCACCACCATTGACCAGCACTTCTACGAAGTACCCAGTGAAGACGCCCGCTTTGCTGCGCTTAAACAGCTTTTATTGGTCAATCGTCCGACCACCAGCGTGGTGTTTTGTAATACCAAGCGTGAAACCCAGGCCGTCGCCGATAGCCTGGTGGATGCTGGTTTCAGCGCCGTAGCGTTGCACGGTGACTTGGAACAAAAAGACCGCGATCGTATCCTGATACTCTTTGCTAACCAAAGTGCCTCAATTCTGGTGGCGACCGATGTCGCCGCCCGTGGGTTGGATATCGCACAGCTGGACGCGGTCTTCAACTACCAGATTGCTCGTGAGCTGGACGTTCATGTGCACCGCGTCGGCCGCACCGGGCGGGCAGGGGCTAGCGGTATTGCCTGCACGTTGGTAACCCCCCAGGAAACTTACCGCCTTGGGCGGCTGGCCGAGCTTTTAAGCGAGCAGTTAACCACTGAGCCGCTGCCCAAAGCTAAGCAAACCACACCGTTTGAGCCGCCCATGGCTACCCTGCAACTGGCAGGCGGTAAAAAGGATAAGCTACGCCCAGGCGACATTCTGGGCGCGCTTACCAGCGAAGGCGGGTTGCGCGGTGATCAGGTGGGTAAAATCAAAGTGCTGGCCCGCAGTGCCTATGTGGCCGTAGAGCACTCTGTGGCCCACAAAGCGCTCGCCAAGCTTGAGCGAGATAAGCTGAAAGGTCGGGCTTTTCGCGTTCGTCGAATTCGGTATTAAATACTGCTGGTAAAGAGACAGCGTTAAAAATAATTGGTATTAAGAACGCTGGTATTGAAAAGCGTTAGTATTTAAAACATGTGTATTAAAAACGCTAGTATTCGATATCGTTGGCCATGTCCATTCATTAAAGGAGCCATTACCGCTAACCATGAAGACACCCAAACGATTACAGCCCCTGGTCGATGACGGCCTGATCGATGAGGTGCTGATGCAGTTGATGAGTGGCAAGGAAGCGCAGGTTTACGTTGTACGCTGCGGTAACGACGTGCGCTGTGCCAAGGTATTCAAAGAGGCCAAACAACGTAGCTTCAAACAGGCCGTGCAATATCAGGAGGGCCGTAAAGAGCGCAATAGTCGCCGTGCGCGCGCCATGTCGAAGAAAACCCGCTACGGTCAAAAAGAGCAAGAGCAGGCGTGGTTGACCGCCGAGGTGGATGCGCTTTACCGGTTGGCGGCAGCCGACGTGCGGGTGCCCAAGCCCTACGGCTTTGTCGATGGCGTGCTGCTGATGGAAATGATCACAGACGCTGAAGGCGATGTGGCACCGCGCCTGGACGATGTCACGCTGACCCATGAACAGGCGCTGCGCTACCACGATAAAGTCATCACTGATGTAGTGCGTATGCTGTGCGCTGGCCTGATCCACGGCGACTTGTCGGAATTCAACGTGCTGGCGGATGCCGAAGGCCCGGTCATTATTGATTTGCCTCAGGCCGTTGATGCCGCCGGTAACAATAGCGCCGCCGCCATGCTTGAGCGTGATGTGGATAATATGCGTGCCTATTTTGGCCGCTTTGCGCCTGAGCTCTTAACCACTCATTACGGTAAGGAGATGTGGGCGCTATATGAATCGGGCGAGCTGCATCCGGATAGCAAACTGACGGGCCACTTTACGTTCGCGACCCACATTGCCGATGTGAATGAACTGATGGAAGTGATCGACGATGCCAAGGAAGAAGAGGCCGAACGTCAGGCGCGCATGCGTGATGACGGGGATGATGACGAGATCCCACAGCCGTACTGAGCCCACGATCGACAACGATTAGTGATAAACTGACCGTACGATTAGCAGGTTAATTATTTAACCGATTGAGATGGGGCTCAGTAACAAGGAGTGGCTGTGAAAGGTATTAAGGTAAGCTCGGGGACCGCAAAAGGGTTGTTAACGTCGTTAACCATTGGCGCTATTGGTGGCACGTTTTTTCAACTCACCGGCTTACCGCTTGCCTGGATGCTTGGCCCTCTGATTGCCAACTTATTGGTTTCCTCTCAAGGCATTAACGTGGTGGTGCCAGAGCGGCTGCGCAATATTTTTTTGGCCGTGATGGGGCTGGTGCTGGGCAGTCAGGTGACGCCGGAACTTGCTCAGCGCGTGATTGACTGGCCGGTGTCGGCGGTGTTGCTAATACTTGGCATTGGCGCTTCAACCGCTGTGGCCTCGGCCTGGTATCGGCGCTGCGGGTTTGATTCGGTAAGCGCATGGTTTGCAGCGGCCCCCGGTGCCATGACCGCGATGATTATTCTGGGCGACAAATGTGGTGGCGACCCTCAACGTATCGCAATTGCCCAGTCGCTACGCGTTATTTTAGTCATCCTGTTTACCACCGCTCTTTTGGGCTTATGAAGGCGGTGGCGCGGGCACAGCGCCTCATACGAGCGGATTTGAACACGCCTGGATGCTATTACTGATTCCTATGTTGTTGCCGCTCGGCCGTTGGCTACGCTTTCCTACTCCCGCCTTGCTGGTTCCCTTACTGACGGCTGCCCTGCTTTCAGGACTTGATATCGCAAGTCTGGCGCTACCCCCGTGGGGCATGAACCTCATGCTTTGGGTGCTGGGCAGTGCCATTGGCTCGCGCTTTAAAGGCATGACGCGGCGGTTATGGGGCCGTTATTTATGGCAGTCGGGCGTTGCTACGCTGCTTGCCTTAGCTGTCTTGGCCTTGTTCGCCGAGCTGATTCATCAGTTCGTGGGCGTGGGGCGTGATGTGGCACTGCTGGCGCTGGCGCCAGGTGGAATAGGCGAAATAGCCATTTTAGCGGTGGCGCTTAATATCGATCCTGTATTTGTCGCTTTTCACCATCTACTGCGCATGGTGCTGCTGATGGCCTTTGCACCGTTTTGGGCACGCTGGCTTTTACGCCGCCAGGCTTAACCCTCTTAATGATCGATGAGTAACGTAAGGAATCTCCATGTTTTCTCGTGTGCTGCAGCCGCTGTTTCGTTACTTTGAAACCCGTGTAGATCCTTATCCCATGGGAGACGTGCAAACGCCTCCACAGGGGTTAATACCTTTTATCAAGCACTTCTCACGCCCGGTATTGCCGCTGCTGATTGTCATGACGCTATGCACCGCACTGGTGTCATCGGCTGAGGTGTTTTTCTTTAGCTACATGGGGCAGCTGGTTGATTGGCTTGGCAATGTCGAGCGCGAAGGCTTTTGGGCCGCAAATGGTCTTTGGCTTGCTGGGGTAGGGGTGGCGATCCTTATCGGGCTACCGCTTTTGGTGTTGGCCCAGTCGTTGATTACGCATCAAAGCATTTTTGGCAATTATCCCATGATTGGCCGCTGGCTATCGCATCGCCACATGCTCAATCAGAGTCTGGCCTTTTATCAGGATGAGTTTGCCGGACGCGTGTCCCAGAAAGTAATGCAGACCGCACTGGCCATCCGCGAAACGGTCACCAAGGTAATGGGCCTTCTGGTCTACGCTATTGTGTACTTTACCGGGGCGGCGATTCTCTTGGGCCGAGCCGATTTATGGCTATTGCTGCCCTTGGGGCTTTGGCTGATTGGCTACTTGGCGATCATGCGCTTTTTCGTGCCCCGGCTGCGTGATGTATCCATGGCGCAGGCGGACGCGCGCGCCCAGATGACCGGCCGCGTGGTCGACAGCTACAGCAATATTCAAACCATCAAGCTATTTGCCGATACCGAGCGCGAGCAGCGCTATGCCCGAGATGCCATGGAAGGTTTCATGGACACGGTGCACCGCCAGATGCGCCTGGTTACCATCATGAGCGTCTGCTTGACCCTGCTGAATACCGCGTTATTGGTCGGTACGGCGGGGATGGCGATTAGCACCTGGTATTTTGACGCCATATCGCTTGGCGTATTGACCGTGGCGATTGCGCTGGTGATGCGGATTCGGTTTATGTCTGACTGGATCCTATGGGAAGTGGCGGGGCTGTTTGAAAATATCGGCACCGTGCAGGATGGCATGAATACCATCGCCCGCGAACCTACCATCCGCGATGTACCTAATGCGCCTGAGCTTAATGTACCTGCTGGCGAAATCCGGTTTGACGACCTGCGCTTTAGCTACGAGCAGGCTAAGGGCGAAAACCGCACGGTGTTTGACGGCTTGAATTTGACTATCGCGCCGGGTGAAAAAATTGGCCTGATTGGCCGCTCTGGGGCGGGTAAATCGACCCTCGCTAACCTGTTGTTGCGTTTTTATGATGTACAGGGCGGACGCATTCTGATCGACGGACAAGATATCGCGCAGGTAACGCAAACCTCTCTGCGTCACCAAATTGGTATGGTGACCCAAGATACCTCGCTACTTCACCGCTCGCTGCGCGATAACATTCGCTACGGCACGCCTCAGGCAAGCGATGAGGATGTGTGGACCGCCGTATGCCGTGCCCATGCCGATGCGTTTATTCACGACCTGGTAGACCCGCACGGCCGCCGCGGGCTGGATGCCCATGTAGGTGAGCGGGGCGTCAAGTTGTCCGGCGGTCAGCGTCAGCGGATCGCCATTGCCCGCGTGCTTTTGAAAAATGCACCTATCCTTGTATTGGATGAAGCTACGTCAGCACTGGATTCTGAAGTGGAAGCCGCTATTCAAGAGCAGTTGGATACGCTGATGGAGGGCAAGACCGTGATCGCGATCGCGCATCGGCTCTCGACCATTGCCATGCTCGACCGATTGATCGTAGTGGAGCAGGGGCGCATAGTCGAAAGCGGTACTCATACTGAGCTGCTCGCGCAAAACGGCATCTATGCCGGCTTGTGGAAGCGTCAGTCGGGCGGCTTTCTTGGGGTAGATGTGTGAGAAGCTCTATCCTCTGCTAACGTATTTGCCTCTGCTAACGTATTTTCCAAGGAATGATGGAATAAAGGAGATCGCGCTATGCAAGTCGTAACGCTCACGGCCCCCGGTGGGTTAGATAAGCTCAAGGTACAAGACGTATCGCCCCCTGGCGCCCCTGGCCTGGGCGAGATTCGTGTTCGTGTGCACGCAAGCTCGCTCAATTTCCACGACTATGGCGTGGTGGCAGGCAAGATGCCGACAGCCGATGGGCGTATTCCTATGTCTGACGGCGCAGGCGTGGTTGAGGAGGTAGGTGATGGCGTTAGCGAGTTTGCGGTAGGTGACCGCGTCGTCTCGACGTTTTTCCCCGACTGGCTTGAGGGCCCTGCCCGAATTGCCGATTTTACGACGACCCCAGGCGACGGCGTGGATGGCTATGCTTGCGAGCAGGTCGTTCGTCCGGCGCAGTGGTTTACCCGTCAGCCGAAGGGCTATAGCCACGCTGAAGCCGCAACGTTAACCACCGCAGGGCTCACTGCCTGGCGCGCTCTGGTAGTGGATGGCGGTTTAAAAGCGGGCGATACGGTGTTGGTGTTGGGTTCCGGCGGGGTATCTATATTTGCACTGCAGTTTGCCCGCATGATGGGGGCACGTGTCATTGCCACGTCTTCTTCCAATGAGAAGTTGAAGCAGCTTAGGCAGCTGGGCGCAGCACACACCATTAATTATAAAGAAGAGCCGGAGTGGGGCAAAAAAGTTAACGCGCTGACCAACGGCCAGGGTGTCGACCATATTGTGGAAGTCGGTGGACCCGGTACTCTGCCGCAATCCATTGAAGCGATCAAAATTGGTGGGCATATTTCGCTGATTGGCGTATTGACTGGGCGCCAGGGCGATATTCCTACCGCTAAGTTAATGGCTAAACAGGCGCGCTTGCAGGGGTTGATTGTAGGCAGCCGCCGCCACCAGCTTGAAATGATTAAGGCCATTGAGGCGACCAGCATGCGCCCGATCATTGATCGTGAGTTTGTGTTAGCCGACATCGCGGAGGCATTCCGCTACCAAGAGGCAGGCAAGCATCTGGGTAAAATTTGTTTAACGTTCTGATTGGCTCGGGCAATGGCATACCAGCACGGCCCAGAAGGGCAATGCTGGTAGTCACCGACACGTTGATAAGCTGATGTTTATTCAGCCAAACGGCTATATACAACGCCTTTGATTTCAAGCTCCCAAATATGATCATAAGGTACGGTGATGCTATCTACCTCGTCCGAATCATCATGGCTTTTGCGAAGCTGGGCTTCGGGGATGACAGTTGCATCCATCCCTCGAGCCTGTTGAACGCGCGCACTGAACCGGTTGCCTTCCTGATCAATGAGTACGCGCTCTCCCGCCATACATTTCTCAAGCTTGGCGTATAGCTCCTTCTCGCTAACATGAACGATGCTCATGATCGCCTCCTCCGACACTCGATATTTGCGGGTAATGGATATCCCTATAAAGATTTCATTTTAGACGATAAGTTCGAATAGCCCCCAGCGACTATCGCCCGCATGCTAACCTTAATCTTGTTTATTTCATTTACGTTAGCCTTTAGGACGGACTATGGCGCAGCGCTTAGCAGAAACCGCTTCATCGCCCTGGGCGGTAGTCGAGCTTGATAAGTTTTGTACGCCCGAGCATACCCAAAAAAGCCAGTGGCGGCGCAGTCGACGGGCGATGTTAACTTGGCTAACCGGTAAACGCGCCGCCGAGCAGCAGGCGAAAGACGAGAATGAGCTGCGCCTGTTGCCGGAAGTTAAGCTAGCGCATTTGGTGCCCAGTATTGATTGGTCACCGGTCGCTGATAGTCTGACCCAGGCCCTGAGTGAGCCCGAAACCTCCCTCGAACCGATAGTGTTTTTTATCACACCTCCTTACGGCGGTCATGCCGCGGTGGTTAGCCATTGGGCGGAACAGCAGGGTATTCGCCGTATAATGCCGCCCAGCCATCAAGAGCTTACCGAAGGCAGCCTTGAATGGGTGGAGCGCTGCGGCCATCTAAATTGCTGGGCGCTGCCAGCGCTTGAGCGGCATATGCTGCGTCATACCCAAGGTCTTCAAGGCGTGCGCGCGTTTTTAGAACGCGCCCTAAGTGGCCGTTTGGGGCGCGGAGTGATTGGCTGCGATAGTTGGACTTACGCCTATTTACAGCAAGCGGTAGGCATTGAAGGAGCGCCAGCTTTTACCCTTCAGGGCATGGAGGGTAAGCAACTAGCCGATTACTTTGTAAGCATTGCCGATAACGGCCAGAACCGCCTGACGGTATATAGTACGCGCACGGGAAGGCAGGTGTTAACCAATCAGCCCGCTGATCAAAAAAAAGCGCAAGAGGCTGAACGTAAAGCCTCTACCCATAAGGAACTACAGCGTTTAGCGGCGCATTGTCGGGGCCATTTGGGCGTGGCATGGCACTATTGGCGTAAACGCTTGCGCGAACCTGCTCAAGAAGATGCCCCTGATGCATCAGAGTTATGGCTGCTTGATGCGCTTGCAGATGCCGAGCTGCCCGCAGACACCGGTGATGTGGCACTGCTGGTATTGCACGCTTTACTGCTGCATGGCGGTCTGGAGGACCAGGCGCTTGGCGATGTACTTCCGTTTTCTCACCATGAAGCATTGAACGCTCGTTTAGCGTTGACTCGCCAGGGAATACTTTCGCGTGAGGACGGGCGCTGGCAGGTAGCACCGTTAAGCTATGCCAGTGTCCGGCAGCTATTGGCTTCTCGCAATTATCTTGTCGACCCGTTATAGGAGCCTTGATGGACGATCAAAAGCAGTACGCTAAGCTGTTTAACGATATGGACAGCCAAACGGTTATTACCCTGGGCATCATTCTGGCAAGCGTTATTCTGCTGACCATTGCCAGCCAGCGGGGCTTGAGCTGGCTGGCCAATCGACTGCATGGGCAGGTTCGCTTTCGGATATTCGCGCTGGTGCCGCTAACGCGCTTACTGATCCTGCTGACCGCGCTGGCTATTGCAGTACCTATCGTGATCGAGCCTTCGCTGCGCAATATGGTGACGCTTCTAGGCGCTATCGGCCTGGCGATCGGCTTTGCCTTGAAAGATTACGTGAGCAGTCTGATTGCCGGGGTGGTGTCAGCCATAGAATTACCCTATCGGCCAGGTGACTGGGTGGATATTGAGGGGACATACGGGGAAGTAAAACATGTGGGAATGCGCACCGTCGAAATCCAAACCCCAGACGATGATTTAGTCGCGATGCCGCATTTAAAGCTATGGGACTCCGCCGTTTACAATGCCAATAACGGGGGGACTAGCTTACAGTGCGTGGCAAATTTTTATCTTCACCCAGAGCATGAAGCCGATGGGGTACGTAAAGCGTTGCGGGATGTGGCTCTGACCAGCGCTTACCTTAAGTTTGATCAGCCGATTATCATAGTGGCTGAAGAGAAACCCTGGGGGACGCATTACCGTATCCGCGCTTATCCCGTGGATCCGCGTCAGCAGTTTCTGTTTATTACTGATTTGACCGTGCGGGGTAAGCAGGTGCTTAGCCGGGCGGGCATCAAACCTGCACTGTTGCCGCCCGATGCTGCTCTGGATACGCCTAAAGGCGTGCCTGATGTGCATCGGCGCCAGCAGCGGACCCAATAACGATCTAGCTGCAAGCGTGGTTTGCAGCTAGATGGTGTTGGGGGGTGAAGGCTAGCGCTGAGATAGAAGATTGCTTGCGCTACTTATTCGCTCGCTTCAGGCAGCTCGGCACTATGGAAGACGTTTTGGACGTCGTCCAGATCGGTGAGCATGCCTAAGAATTTTTCGAACTGTGCCACGTCATCGCCTTCGAGAGGGGTGGTGTTTTGCGGCAGAAACTGAATCTCATCAATTTCAAAATCGAGCTCGCCGAACGCATTCAGTAGTGCTTGTTTGGCTTTGGCATATTCGGTGTGAGGCGCATAAACCGTTATACGTTCTTCTTCCTGCTCAATGTCAGCCACATCGACATCGGCTTCCATTAGCGCTTCAAGCACTGTGTCTTCTTCCTGGCCGACAAAGGCAAAAATCGCACAGTGATCGAACATGTGGCTAACGCTACCGGGCGTGCCAATCTTGCTTTTCGTTTTGGTAAAGCAGCCGCGTACATCACCGAAGGTGCGGTTAGGGTTATCGGTTAAGCAGTCGACGATCACCATGGCGTTGCCGGGGCCAAAGCCTTCGTAGCGAGCCGTCGCAAAGTCTTCTCCACCTGCGCCGCTGGCCTTGTCTAGCGCTTTATCTATAACGTGCGAGGGAACCTGATCTTTTTTAGCCCGCTCCATTAAGCCGCGCAGCGCAAGGTTGCCGTTCGGGTCTGATCCGCCGGCTTTTGCAACGACGTAAATTTCACGCCCGTATTTGCTGTAAACCTTAGTTTTTGCGTCGGCCGTCTTGGCCATCGATTCTTTACGGTTTTGAAACGCCCTACCCATATTGGAGTCCTTTATTAGCCGTGCCACGCCTGTCTTGACAGCAGGCGTCATTTTCATCGAAAAGGGGCAAATTTTACCCAACAGCGTACCATGCTAACAGCGTTATTTAAGAGAGGTGACGTTATACAATAGGCGGCCCGGCCGGTAACGGCATTGCTGTATTGAGACAATGAGCAATTAACAATTAAAGGAAAGGAAAAAAATGCCGTTTTCACTCTGGTTGTCATTAGCCGCTATCTGCGCCATGGGGGCAATGTCGCCCGGGCCTAGCCTTGCCCTGGTGCTAAAACATACCCTGGGCGGTGGTCGGCTGCCAGGCATTACCGCGGCTGTATTTCATGCAGCTGGGGTCGGGTTTTATGCGCTTTTGACCGTTTGGGGGCTAGGCGCGTTAATTACTCGTTCACCGGATGTTTTTCAACTGATTACCTGGGCGGGGGCGGCCTATTTGGCCTGGCTGGGTATCAAGGCATTGCGGGCCGGCAAGGCCGGGGTAATGAATCAGCAGGGGGTGGCAACCACTAGCCGACAGGCGGCCAGGGAGGGCGTGCTGGTAGCGCTGGGTAATCCTAAGCTGATTATCTTTTTTGTGGCGCTGCTGAGCCAGTTTGTTACCCCAGGTATGAGTATTATGGCAAAGATGATCGTCGTCTTAACCGCTATGCTTATTGATGGTGGTTGGTACGTGCTGGTGGCGGTCGGTTTGTCGCATTCGCGGGTCCTGCCGTGGTTGCAGCGCCATGCGCACTGGGTCAATCGATTGACCGGTGTCTTGCTGATAGCCCTGGCGCTACGAGTCGTTGCCGGACCAATCACCTTTGGTTAACCGAACGGTGTTAAGCAGGCTCATCAGCACTGTTGCGGGGCGCTGGTGTCAGCATGATGGTCATGGCAAAGTAGCGTTTATATTGCCTCGAAGGTTTAAGGCTCCATAATGACGATTTACGATCAAGATTGTTATAACCATCAAGGTCAGCCGTTTAATCTGCGCGCGCTGCGTGGTCAGGTGTTGCTGGTGGTCAATGTGGCCAGTCAGTGTGGTTTTACGCCACAGTTAAAAGAGCTTGAAGCGCTGTACCAGCGCTACCGCGACCGTGGATTCACCGTGCTGGGGTTTCCCTGCAACCAGTTCGGCCGACAGTCGCCGGAAAGCGCCGAAGTGTTTTGCACGTTTGGCGAGCAAACCTTTGGAGTAAGCTTCCCGTTGATGGAGAAGGTCAACGTCAATGGGGGCAACGCCCACCCGCTGTTTGTGTTGCTTAAAAAACAGGCCCCTGGCGTATTGGGCACCAAGGCTATCAAATGGAACTTCACCAAGTTTTTGGTAGGGCGTGACGGCCAGATAATTGCGCGTTTTGGCCCGCGAGACCACGGCCCCCCGTTGCGCCTAGCGCTGGAAGCCGCGCTTGATCGCGAATAAGACGTGGTTGGCGGCGTTCAAGGCTCTTGGCCTTTGGCAACCTGGACCCGGTTCATAAGCTCAACCCAACGGTGGCGTACCATCATGGTGGTCAGGCCCGAGAATAGCGCCCAGCTTTTGCGCCGCCAGCCTTTTAAGCGCAGGTTATGGCTGACCAGCTGCTGCATCAGTTTACGGTCATCGAATTGACGCCACTCGCTGGCAATCGACAGTTGATGGCGCGACATCACCGGGGCAAGCTCTAGGCGGAACATCCACTCAAGCTCTGAAAGCGTCATATTATGCTCTTGAATGACCTCCACCATGTGGGCGTAGTCGCGTTCGCGCGGTTCGCGGTCTAACCATAAAGGGGCTAGAGCAAGCCAAAGGTCGCCGCGCTCATCGACAAGCTGCTGTGCGTTCATGGGGGCCTCGTGGGCATTGAAAAAGAGAGGGACACTATCCTGCCGTGAAAGCCAGGCAAGCTCAAGAGCGGACAGCGCCCGCTTAGCCCGCTAGAATAGCGCTCATAGCGTAAGGCATAGCAATGCTGATAATGAAATCAAGCTGATAACGAGGTTCGATGTGATTATTAAACCCAAGGTGCGCGGCTTTATCTGCACGACGACTCATCCTAAAGGCTGCGAGCAAAACGTTCTTGAGCAGATTGAAGCGACAAGAGCCCGTGGTTTGGATAAAAGCGCCGGCCCGAAGAAAGTTCTGGTGATCGGGGCTTCCAGTGGTTACGGCTTAGCCGCTCGGATTACCGCAGCCTTTGGTTACGGTGCCGATACGCTGGGCGTGTTTTTTGAAAAGCCCAGCAGTGAAACCAAAACCGGCACCGCTGGTTGGTACAACAGCGCGGCGTTCGACAAGTTTGCCAAGCAGGAAGGTCTTTACAGCAAATCAATCAACGGCGATGCGTTCTCTTCTGAGGCGCGTGAAAAAGCCATTGAGCTGATCAAGCAGGATATGGGCGAAATCGACCTGGTGGTCTACTCACTGGCATCGCCCGTGCGCAAACTGCCGGATAGCGGTGAACTCAAGCGCTCAAGCCTGAAGCCGATCGGTGAGACCTACCGCGCTACGGCCATAGATACCAATAAAGACCGAATCATCGAAGCGGAAGTCGAGCCTGCAACCCAGCAGGAAATCGACGATACCATCACCGTGATGGGCGGCGAAGATTGGGAACTGTGGATGGACGCGCTGGACCAGGCAGGCGTGCTGGCCAAAGGTGCACGCAGCGTGGCGTTTAGCTATATCGGCACAGAAATTACCTGGCCGATTTACTGGCACGGCGCACTGGGTAAAGCCAAGGAAGACCTGGACCGTGCGGCCACGGCTATCGATGACAAGCTTAAAACCAGCGGCGGTGGTGCTAACGTCGCGGTTCTCAAATCTGTCGTTACCCAGGCCAGTGCGGCTATTCCGGTGATGCCGCTGTATATCGCCATGGTGTATCGCATCATGAAAGAGCAGGGCGTGCATGAAGGCACTATCGATCAGTTGAATCGCCTCTTCGGCGAGCGCCTTTACGGTTCAGACATGAGCACCGACGAGAAGGGTCGGCTGCGCCTGGACGACTGGGAACTGCGCGAGGATATTCAGCAGGCCTGCCAAGACCTCTGGCCGGAAGTGACTACCGAAAATCTGTTCGATATCACCGACTACGCAGGTTACAAGCACGAGTTCTTGAAGCTGTTTGGCTTTGAACGTGACGACGTTGATTACGAAGCTGACGTGAATCCCAACGTTGAGTTCGACGTGGTCAGCTTGTAAGTAAGAAGCTTTAAAACATTCGTACTGTTGGTATTCTCAATTGCCGGGCCTTTGCGCCCGGCAATTTGCGTTAGGCGCCGTCAAGGCCGTTAGCGGCAGGTACAAAATCAACCGCTGTTAAACTTTTAGTGCTGGGTAGGCAAGTTATTAAAGGTTCTGCCATGGTTAAGAGCAGAGTGTTACGCGCTTTTGCCAAGGAGGAAATATGACCCGTACAGCACGAGTGGAGCCGATTAGTAGAGAACAGGAAGACGCGATCATCGTCTCTGGATGGCGCGTTGTTGATGTTACCGAACCCGATGCCCCCCAAGAAATATCCCAGCACGCAACCGAGCCGCAAGCGATCGAAGCGGCACGCCGCTTTGAAGCCGAAACCTCACATGAACCTGGTTCAGCGCCTGACGATACCCAGGATTATGATGCGACTGACCCAAATGCCGGTAAGCACTTCTCATAACAAGATCATTTCAATTTCTGGTCAGGAGGCGTCATGAAATCGATTTGGCAAGCAGGTGTGGATGATCCCTGCCATTTCCCCGCGTTAACTGACAGTATTGAAACGGACGTAGTCATCGTAGGCGCAGGGATCACAGGCCTAACGACGGCACAGCAGTTAATGGAAAGTGGGAAACGCGTAGTGATTTTAGAGGCTCACCGCGTAGGCAGCGGCTGCACAGGAGGAGCGACCGGTAATTTATATAGCTCAGTATCAGCGGGGTTGGCGCAACGCGGGGTCAAGTGGGATGACGATACCATCCAGACCATCGTTGACGCGCGCGCAAGCGCCATTGATTTAATTGAGGAGACGACTCAGCGCTTTAATATCGACTGCCAGTTCAAGCGGGTTCCGCTTTATCGGCTACTCACAGAAAATGACCAGGCAAGCACCGATGCATTGGAAGCCGAGTGCGAAACTATGGTGCAGGCTGGCCTGAAGGCTAGATTTTGTCTGGATATGCCGGCGCCATTTCCAGCCACTCAGGGTATTAGCGTTGGCCACCAGGCGCAGTTTAACGCTTTTCACTACGCTCAAGGGCTTGCCAAAGCGCTTAGCCAGCGTGGCGTGAGTATTTATGAGCAAAGCCCTGTACGCGATATCGATTACCAGCACTGCATCGTTAAAACCGATAACGCTGAGATTCAAGCCACCGAGATCGTTTTAGCAACGCACACCCCGAAAGGAGTGAACATGTTGCAAACCGGAATGATTGCCTCCCGTGAGTATGGCGTTAGTGCCAAGCTGAACGCCGGATCTTTTCCTGATGGCATTTTCTTTATGCTCGACCCCTTCCATTCCATACGCAGCTATCACTTGAACGGGAAACACTACGTTATGGCGATTGGGGAAAAGCATCAAACAGGAGAGGAACAGTCGGAGCGCAAACACTTTGAGGCGCTGCATAGCTACTTAAACGCACATTTTGATGTGGGCGAGATCGAATACGAATGGTCTGCTCAGCAGTACAGCTCTGGTGATGGCTTGCCGTATATCGGACGAACCTTGGCCAGTGACCATGTGTATGTAGCCACCGGCTTTGCCGCCGACGGCCTGACCTGGGGCACGGTCAGTGGAAAGATAATCGCCGATATCATCCAAGGGCGGGATAACGCCTGGTACCGCTGCTTTGACTCGCAGCGCTTTACGCCGGTTAACTCCGCCGAGCACTGGCTCAAAGAAAACATTTCCGTGGTGAAGCACTTTATTAAAGATCATTTCGGCACAAAAAAGCTCAAGGAGCTTGACGAGGTGGCGCCTGGCCAGGCAAAGGTCGTTACCTTGCATGGTGAAAAATTGGCTGTCTATCGCAATGAGGCCGGTAATTTATCGGTTCTTTCGGCCATTTGTCCGCATTTGAAGTGCGTGGTGCATTGGAACGATGCTGAAAGAACTTGGGACTGTCCCTGTCATGGCAGTCGCTTTGATATCCAGGGCGAGGTGATAGAAGGACCTTCCCTGCATCCGCTTGAACACCGTCACTCAAGTTAAGGCTATCAGGTTAAGTGAGGATGTAGGCTTTTCCTAATATTGGTTATTTGCAGCCCAGTCGTCTAACTTGTAAGAGTACGTTTAATCAAGGAGAAACACTATGAAACGGACTACGCTAGCTATCGCCATTGCTGCACTTTTTACAGGAATGTCAGGCAGTCTTCATGCTCAGGATGCCCAAGCAGAACCAGATGATGAGCAAAGCGCCATTGAGCAGCAGGAAGAAGCTGTAGATGAACAGACAAATGCTGATGACGAGCAGCCCGCAGCGATGCAGGGTAGTGGTTACCCCAGGTCTTCTGCGGACACGGACGACGAAGAGAATGATCCCAACGATTTAATGTCACATCAGATTCGTGATCTTGAAGGCAAGTCAGTCGTTAATCAGCAAGATGAAGAGATCGGCGGAATTCTGCGTATCGTTGAGCATAAGGCGTCTGGCGATTTATATGCCGTTATCTCTATTGGTGGAGTGTGGGGTATCGGCGACGATGAAGTTGCCATGCCGCTAGAAAATATTGAGATGCAAGATGATCAATTGGTTACCAATACCACTTACGGTAGCGATGAGATAAAAGCGTCAGCAGAAAAATATGATAAAGAAAACTATAGTCAAATAGACAACAATATGACGCTAGACCAAGCCCAAAAGCATCCTAATTGAGGCGGCTAAATGATGTGGCTAGCAAAAAAACCACGCTAGCCGCTTATAAATAACCCAGGTTAATAAAGGCGCCTTATTTTGTTCTTTATAGAATGAAATAAGGCGTTTTTTATGAGCTAATTTAACTATCAACTAGTTAGCTGTTAACTTTCATTCAAGTTTTAAGAATGACCGTTTTCAGACTGTGTTATCTCTCATTCATTAACTAACTTCTAAAGAGTAAGGCAATCCAAGGAGGATATCACATGAAGCGGACAATTCTAGCCATTGCCATTGGTGCGATCTGTACAGGCGTCTCAGCAGGCGTTTTAGCCAATAATGATACGTCTGGTTCCAGTAGCGGTGGTCAAATGACCCAGAACCAGGATGCAGGTCAGCAACAGAGTACTGATACGCTCGATAGCCAAGGGCAAAGTAATCCAGAGCCTCGTACCGGTACTCAGGGGCCACAACGCGATTTAGGCGACGGTGATCTGGATATGCAGGATAGAGAAAATCCTGATAGTCAGGAAGAGCAAGGCGAGCCCAGAAGTTCCCAAGATCAGCTGGGTGCAGACAGCACTGGAGGAGACAGCACTGGAGGAGACAGCACTGGAGGAGATAGCGCTGGCGGTGCAGACGCAGGCAGTCCGGGCAGTGGTGATACCGGTGGCACAGGTACGGGGAGTACCGGCGGTGGTGACACTGGCGGCACAGGCACGGGTGGTACCGGTGGCGGTAACACAGGCGGATCAGGCACAGGTAGTACCGGTGGTACAGGCGGTGGTACCGGTTCAGGCAACAGTGCCTCGCAATAATATAAAGTGTAATTTTAACGCTCTACTTCGCCTAAGTAGGCGGGGTAGAGCGTTTACTCTTTAAGGGATGCGTTTAAATATAGAGATGGTTAATTAATAATTATTAACTTTTGTCATAATTTCACTTCAGCTTTGATCTAAAACGCTTATCTCTACTAGCCTTTTTAAGTGTAAGCCAACCCAAGGAGAGACATTATGAAACGGACAACACTAGCAATTGTAATTGGCGCCATTTGTACAGGACTATCAGGTGGCGTTCTCGCGCAGGATAATAACCAGAATGACACGGATGCTTCTGAGCGCATGACCCAACAGCAAGATGCTACGGCGCAAACTCAACAGCAAGGTTCGGCAAGTGAGCGAAACGCTGAGGCCCAATCTAGCGATGAAACCATGGATGTTCAGGTCGACCAGGAACCCGCAGAAGTGAAGGTGCAGCAAGAGTCCCCTGACATTAAAGTAGAGCAGTCTCAGCCCGAAGTGACGATTGAGCAGCCCGAACCTGAAGTGACTATTGAACAGCCCGAGCCGAACGTAACGGTTGAAGAGGCTGAGCCCAATGTTACCGTTGAGCAAGGCGGCGAGCCTGACGTTAATGTCGAGCAAGCTGACGATGCTCAGGTCGACGTTAATAACGACGACGAGCAGGAACGCCAGCGCGCCGATCAGGATAACCAGGGCCAGAACGATTCGTTAATGAATTTACAGGTTAGTGACTTAGAGGGCATGGCCGTCGTTAACCAGGAAGGCGAAGAGATTGGTGATATTCAGCATATCGCTCAGCATAATGATTCAGGCGACCTGTACGCCATTATCTCGGTAGGTGGTATCTGGGGCTTTGGTGCAACAGACATTGCTCTGCCTGTTGACGAAATGCAGTTCGAGAACGATCAGCTGGTGATGAATACCGATTATGGCAGCGATCAGATCGAAGAATCCTCTGAAGATTACAATGAGGACAGCTATACGCAGGTCGATAGCGAGATGACTCTATCGGAAGCGCAACAGCAGCAGTAATAGGATTGAAAACAGCCGAGCATTTCTGAATGCTGCTGGGAGGGCAAGGCGTTTACGCCTTGCCCTTTTTTATATTCATTCTTGCTGGGTGACTATACCATCGGCATCGCGACGTCTTTTTCTATATAGGGTCTACAGGCACTGCCCAAAACTGTGCAATTGGGTAAGATGGTGCTTCATTTTCTGACGGCGATTTGGCATGCAGCCCAACCCCATAACTTCCTCATTAACATTTGCGCGCCAGCGCATAGGGGTATTGCTGCTGCCTGGGTTTTCAATGCTTTCGCATGCCAGCGCCGTTGAGCCACTACTTATGGCCAATCAATTGAGCGGGCAGGTGCTTTATCAGGTATTTACGCTAAGTAATGATGAGCAGCCTGTACGAAGCAGCGCCCAACTCACCTGCAATGCTGACTACACTCTCAAGCAGTCGCCGCCTAATTTGGATATGATTTTGATCTGTGCACCCTCTCCACTGCCTTATGCACTCCCGGCGAACCTAGTGGAATGGCTGCGTCAGCAGCATGGGCGCACACTATTGGGAGGCTTGGCCGGTGGGGCGGAGGTACTGGCGCGTGCGGGGTTGCTAGAAGGCTACCGAGCGACCTTGCCCTGGCAGCGTTTTGCGGCATTTTCCCAAGCCTATCCTCAAGTAACGCTCTCACAGCAGCTGTTTGAAATCGACCGCAACCGGCTTACCTGTGCCAGTGGCACGGCCGCGCTGGATATGATGTTGACCGTTGTTCGCCAGCAGCAAAGTGACCACTTGGTTGAACAGGTATCTGAGCACTTTATGTGCGAGCGTATTCGCATGGCCGATGAGCGCCAGCATGTGCCGCTGCGTCATCGCCTGGGCCATGCTCCACAAAGCCTGGTCGATGCGGTTACCCTGATGGAAGCCAATATTGAAGAGCCGCTTTCCACTCTGGAGCTTTCGGAACATTTAGGGATTTCTCGCCGCCAGCTTGAGCGGCTATTCAAAAAGCATCTTCAGGCAGTGCCCAGCCGTTATTACCTTAACTTGCGCTTGCAGGAAGCGCGTAAGCAGCTGCGCGAGAGTGACCGCCCTGCAGGCGATATCGCCTTTGCGACAGGGTTTTCCTCGGCTGCACATTTTTCAACGGCTTACCGTAATCATTTTGGGTTAACCCCGCGGGAAGAGCGTTTGGGCTAATGCTTGCTCACAGCGCACAATCTGCAGCACTGAAATAACGCCAGACATCCTAATCACAAACAACCTGAAGTATGTGCAGGTTTTCATAATTTACCGTCCCATTACTGAAAGCGGGCGACCTCGTGAGCCCCGTATACTGATTCGACTGATTATTTCTATTGGAGAGTTTGCCCCATGAGCACGATCCCGACTCGGCAGGATTTTGATCACTACATGACCCCCAACTATGCACCGCAGCAGATTATCCCGGTGCGCGGAGAAGGTAGCCGATTATGGGATCAGCAGGGGCGTGAATATATCGACTTTGCGGGCGGCATTGCGGTGAACTCGCTGGGTCACTGTCACCCTGTATTGGTTAACGCGCTGAAAGAGCAGGGCGAAAAGCTCTGGCACCTTTCCAATATCTATACCAATGAGCCTGCGCTTAAGCTGGCCAAAAAGCTGGTCGAATGCACTTTTGCCGACAAGGTGTACCTGTGCTCTTCTGGCGGTGAAGCCAACGAAGCGGCGCTTAAGCTGGCACGCCGTTACGCTGTAGATAATTACGGTGAACAGAAAGACAAGATCATTTCATTCAACCAGTCTTTCCATGGCCGCACGCTGTTTACCGTGAGCGTGGGTGGCCAGCCCAAGTATTCCCAGGGTTTTGGCCCGGTGCCTGGCGGCATTTTGCACGCTGAGTTTAATGATCTGGAAAGTGTGCGTGCGTTAATGGGCGATGACACCTGCGCGGTGATGGTCGAACCCATGCAGGGCGAGGGCGGCATTTTGCCCGCCACTCCAGAATTTTTGAAAGGCCTGCGCGAGCTGTGCGATCAGCACAATGCTCTGCTGGTGTTTGATGAGGTTCAAACCGGCGTTGGCCGTTGCGGTACGCTTTATGCCTACGAGCGTTATGGCGTGACGCCGGATATTCTCACCAGTGCCAAATCGCTGGGTGGTGGCTTCCCCGTCGGCGCAATGCTGGCAACCGATAACGTCGCCAAATCACTCGCCTTTGGAACCCATGGTTCTACCTATGGCGGTAACGCCCTGGGTTCAGCGATTGCGCTGGCTGCTCTGGAATTTATCGATACGCCTGACGTGCTGGAAGGCGTGCAAAAGCGCCATGATCTTTTCCGTGAGCATCTGGAAACTATTAATCGCAAGCACGGCGTATTTAAAGAGATTCGCGGTATGGGGCTGTTGATGGGCGCCCAGATGTCGGATGCCTATGAGGGCCGTGCCAAGGACATTCTGCCGTTGGCCATCGAGGAAGGCGTAATGGCGCTGATCGCAGGCCCTAACGTACTTCGCTTGGCGCCTTCGCTGGTAGTGCCTGAGGCAGACATCGCCGAAGGCATGGCCCGCCTGGAGCGTGCGATTGAGCGTCTTGTTGCCAACGCATGAATTCGCCCACGGCGACATCGAGAGAGGGGGCGTCAAAGATGCTGGTCATTCGTCCGGTAAAAATGGCGGATTTAGAAGCGCTGGTCATGTTGGCAGAGCACGCGACTCCCAAGCTCACCAACTTACCTGCTAATCGTGAACGTCTGGAGGAGCGCATTACGCGCTCCCTGGCGTCATTTAATGACGAGATCGAATTTCCGGGTAACGAGCACTACACCTTCGTTCTGGAAAACAGCGCGCAGGTGGATAAAGCGGGTAATGGGGAAGTGCTCGGAACCGCTACCATTCGTGCCCAGGCGGGCGCCAGTGAAGCCTATTATACCTATCGTCAGGAAACGCTGATCCACGCCTCGCAGCAGCTAAACGTACGCCGCGAAGTACAAACCCTGGCGCTTTCCCATGAAGTGTCTGACGCCACGCTGCTTTGCGCCTACTCGTTAAATCCGCGCTATAAAGGTACCAGCGCGGAAAGCCTGCTTCGCCGTGCCCGGCTGATGTTTATTGCCCAGTACCCCGAGCGTTTTTCGCGCATATTGGCCGTGGCGTTTCCCGGGTACCTGGATGCCCAGAACGAATCACCTTTTTGGGAAAGCGTGGGCCATCACTTTTTTGCCCGCAGTTTTCACGATATCAATCATATTGCGGGAGTGCGCTCCAAAAGCTTTATTGCCGAGGTAATGCCGCAGTTTCCGCTGTATCTGCCACTGCTTACTCCGCCAGCCCGGGCCGCGATTGGCCGGGAGCATCCCGCCCACGAGGACGCCTTGCAAGAAATGCTGGCGGAAGGGTTTGTGCGCTCGCGCCATGTGGATATTTTCGATGCAGGCCCGATTGTCAAAGCCGAGCGTGAGCGTCTCGCCACCTTTTGCCGGGCTGCCTGGCATCCGGTGCGAATTCGCCCGGAAAGCGCCTTGCCCGATGCAGAGCCTGCCTTGATTGCCAATCAGGCGCTGGATAACTTCCGCTGTATTGTGACGCGCTACGCGCTTTCGCCCACTGGCCAGCTGATGCTTTCAGAAGCGGATGCCAAACGTCTCGGCGTGGAAGAAGGCCGGGCTGTGTTTGCCGCGCCGCTCACGCTTCCCGCGGCGGTGGATGCCTTTGATGAAGGAGAACTATGATGCGCATTCGACCGATTGCCCGGGCTGACGCCGATGGGCTGCTGGCGCTTGCGCAGCAGGCGGGGGTGGGGTTTACCTCGTTGCCTAGCAATCGCGAGTTTCTCGCCGGCAAAATTGAGTCCTCCGTTCGCGCATTCGAAGAGCGCACGCCCGTCAACGACCGGCTTTACTTCTTCGTATTGGAAGATGAAGACAATGGCGAGCTGGCCGGCTGCTGTGCGATTGAAGGTCAGGTAGGCCATGAAGTGCCTTTCTATAACTATCGGTTGGGCACCCTGGCTCATTCATCGGTACAGCTGGATTTGCACCGCACCATCGATACGCTGTTTCTAAGTTCTGATCATACCGGGGATGCAGAAGTCTGCTCGCTGTTTTTGCGCCCGGAATACCGCGGTGAGGCAAACAAGCATCTGCGCAACGGTGCGCTGCTCTCCAAAGCCCGCTGGCTGTTTATTGCTCAGTTTCGTGATCGCTTCCCCGAAAAAGTGCTCGCGGAAATGCGTGGCGTGTTCGATGAGCAGAACCGTAGTCCCTTCTGGGAAAGCCTGGGCAAGCATTTCTTCCCCATGGACTTTAATGAAGCCGACCGGCTCACGGGGCTGGGGCAGAAAAGCTTTATCGGCGAATTGATGCCGCGCTTTCCCATTTACACCACCTTTATGGCCGAGGAGGCGCGCGCGTGTATTGGCCAAGTGCATCGTCATACAAGGCCCGCGCTTGAAATGCTCAAAAAAGAGGGGCTGCGCTGGGAAGGCTACATCGATATTTTTGATGGCGGCCCGACGGTTGAAGCCTATATCGATGACGTGCGGGCTGTGCGCAATTCACAGCTTTATCAAGTTGAAATAGCCGCTGATGCCTCTGAGGAGAGCGTTAGCCGCTGGCTGGCCGCGACCACAAGCATGCAGTCCTTTACTGCCGCATGGATAGGCCGTGCGCCCACGCGTGACACGATTGTTTTAAGCAGCACAGAAGCGCAGCGTCTTGGGGTTACCTCAGGCGATACCGTTCGGCTTCTGGAAACCTAACAGACGAGGAGAATACGATGCAGGCCCAAC
Source organism: Halomonas sp. AOP7-B1-5 (assembly GCF_052353045.1). NCBI lineage: Bacteria > Pseudomonadati > Pseudomonadota > Gammaproteobacteria > Oceanospirillales > Halomonadaceae > Halomonas > Halomonas sp. AOP7-B1-5. Next base: position 49,427 of record NZ_JBQTDC010000016.1, read on the forward strand.
AGCAGCAGCTTATCAACGGCGTCTGGATGGACGGCGCTGCAGAATCGCTAAACAAGTACGATCCTGTGTCAGGCGAGCTACTCTGGCAAGGGGGGGCGGCCAGCCGTACTCAGGTCGAGAGTGCGGTGAAAGCCGCACGCAACGCTTTTCCTGACTGGGCAAAATTACCCTTTAGCGAACGCCAAGCCCTCGCCGAACGCTTTGCCGACGTCGTCAAAAGCCGCTCTGAAGTGTTAGCGACAGCAATTGCCAGTGAAACCGGCAAACCGCTTTGGGAAGCACGCACCGAAGTAGGCGCGATGGTTGGCAAGATAGCGCTTTCGATTAAAGCCTACACTGAGCGCACCGGCGAGCGTGAAAAACCGGTAGGCAGCGCCAAAGCGGTCCTGCGTCATCGACCTCATGGCGTCATGGCCGTATTTGGCCCGTATAATTTCCCAGGTCACTTGCCCAATGGTCATATGGTGCCCGCTCTGCTGGCGGGCAATACCGTGGTCTTCAAACCCAGTGATCAAACACCGCTGACCGCCGATTTAACCCTGCAGTGCTGGCTTGAGGCCGGGCTGCCCGAGGGCATTATCAACTTGGTACAGGGCGGTGTGCCGGTGGGGCAGGCGCTTTCCGCGCATCCCGGTATTGATGGCTTGCTGTTTACCGGCAGCGCCAAGGTTGGCGGCATGTTACAGCAACAGTTTGCAGGCCAGCTGAATAAAATTCTGGCGTTAGAGCTGGGCGGTAATAACCCGCTGGTGGTCAAGGACATCGACGACGAACGCGCGGCCGTGCTCACCATTTTGCAGTCGGCTTATCTTTCCGGCGGCCAGCGCTGCACCTGCGCGCGTCGGCTTATTGTCCCGCAAGGCGAGCAGGGCGACCGGCTTATTGAGGCGCTCTCTGAAGCGATTGCCAAACTGCATGTGGCCGGACCGTTTGAAAATAATCCCGAGCCGTTTTATGGCGGCTTGGTAAGCGTTGCCGCTGCGGATGGCTTATTGGACGCTCAGGAATCGTTGGAAGCTTTAGGCGGCACGGTGATCAACCGCATGCAGCGCCTCAAAAAAGGCACCAGTCTGCTCAGCCCGGCGTTAATTGATATGACCGGTCTGGATGTGCCTGATGAAGAGTACTTCGGCCCGCTGCTTAAAATTCATCGCTATAGCGATTGGGATGAAGCGCTCAAGCTTGCCAACGATACGCGCTACGGGCTTTCGGCCGGGCTAATTGGCGGTGATCAAGATGATTGGGCTGATTTCCTGCTGCGCATTCGCGCGGGGATCGTGAACTGGAACCGCCAAACTACCGGTGCCTCCGGTGATGCGCCTTTCGGCGGTGTCGGCGACAGTGGCAACCATCGTCCCAGCGCTTACTATGCGGCGGACTACTGCGCCTACCCGGTGGCTTCCATGGAAGCCGATAGCCTGGAAATTCCCGAAACCTTACCGCCGGGAGTCAGCCTATGAGCGGGGCGGCGAACAGCAGCGCGTATGGCGTGCACGAGGTCAATTTCGACGGTTTGGTAGGCCCGACACATAACTACTCGGGGCTGGCTGTGGGGAATGTGGCTTCCATGAGCCATGGTGGCCTGGTCTCCAATCCCAAAGAGGGCGCGCTGCAGGGGCTTTTAAAAATGAAGTCGCTGATGGAAGCGGGCTACGCCCAGGGCGTTTTGCCGCCCCAGCAGCGCCCGGATATCGGCGCGCTGCGCGACTTGGGTTTTAGCGGCAGCAATCATGACGTGCTTACTCGTGCCGCCGCTGATGCCCCGCAGCTGCTGCGTGCCGTTTGCTCGGCTTCCAGCATGTGGACGGCCAATGCAGGCACCGTTACACCCAGCATCGACGCGCCGGATCGCCGGGTGCACTTTACCCCGGCCAACCTGCAGTCAAGCTTTCACCGCTTTCTCGAGCCGCAAACCACGGGGCGCGTGCTGCAAGCCATTTTTCACAGTGAGCAGCACTTCGCCCATCATCCTGTGCTGCCTGCTACGCCTGCATTTTCCGATGAGGGGGCAGCCAATCATACTCGCCTGTGTGGAGAGTACGGTGAGCCGGGCGTGCATCTGTTTGTGTATGGCCGTCAGGCATTTGGTGACGTGCGTAGCGGTGAGCGCGAACCCAAGCGCTATCCCGCCCGCCAAACGCTGGAAGCTAGCCAAGCCATTGCCCGCCAGCATGGTTTAAGTGAAGCGCAAACGGTGTTTGCCCAGCAGCATCCAGATGCTATTGATGCGGGCGTGTTCCATAACGATGTCATCGCCGTGGGCAATGGCCCCGTGCTGCTGTATCACGAAATGGCTTTCCTGGACGAAGAGGGCACGCTCGACGAGCTGCGCCGCAAGATGACGACGCCCTTGATTCCCGTTCGCGTACCGATTGAAGCGGTAAGCCTGGAAGACGCAGTGGCGTCTTACCTGTTTAACTCGCAGCTGCTTTCCAACCCGGATGGCACCATGACACTGGTCGTACCCAGCGAATGCCAGGAGCGTGAGGCGGTCTGGCGCACCGTTCAAGACTACCTGCTGGCAGGCAATAACCCGATCAGTGACGTAGTGGTGAAAGACGTCAAGCAAAGCATGCGCAACGGCGGCGGCCCCGCCTGCCTGCGCCTGCGCGTCGCGCTGTCAGAAGCCGAGCGCGCAGCCCTCACCGGTCGTGTTCTGCTCACCAACGATCTTTATGAAGATCTCACTGCCTGGGTCAACCGCCACTACCGCGACCGTCTCGCCACACAAGACCTCGCCGACCCGAAGCTTGCAGAAGAATCCCTCACCGCGTTGGACGAACTAACGCAGCTGCTTAAAATCGGCTCGGTTTATCCGTTTCAGCTGGGGTAGAAAAATAGTGATGTGACGCCGCTCATTCAGCCGACTAACAACAAGGATTTTGCAGAGCAGCTTATCTAAGGAAGCTTTCTGGCTTTGCCAATATTAAGCAGGGCGATGCCTGTGCCTATCAGCAGCGCGCCGGGGAGTAAGCCCTCGGGTGCGGCTTCTCCCTGTAGCAATATCGCAACGGGTACACCAACCACTGCCCCGACGGAACCCAGTAGGCTAAGAAGCACCGGGCCACCCGTTTTTTGAAGGAGAAAAAGGAGTAAAAACTGGCCTGCAAACACCACTGATTGAAGGGCGATCAACAGAAGTGGAAGACGTTGCTCGGTTGGAACCTCAAGCGAAAAACCAGGCAGCAGGCCGACACTGAACAGAAAGACTGCTGCGGCTACTAGCATACCGGGCGCCAGCGCCTCGCCTGACACACCCGCTGGCCAGCGCAGCGTTCGGTAAAGATTGCCGATAGCCAACAGTACCGGACCCGTCAACGCCAGCAAAATCCACACATAGTCGGCATCAGGCGCGGAAAGCTTGTGAGCCGCCAAGGTGACGGCACCCGCGAGTGCGGACATAACACCCACTGCACGCATCATCTGGAAGCGTTCCAGCTTTAATATCAGCGCGCCAACGTAGGTAAGCAGCGGCGGCAATGTAATCACAAGGGCGACAAAACCTGCACCGATATGCGGAATAGCCGAGAAGAAAATCAGGTTAGAACCCGCCACGCCCACAAAGGCCGAAACAAGGTAGTACTCAAGCGTGCGGCCAGTGACAGGCGGCAAATTGCTGCGTAGCGCTGCTACCACCAGCAGAATTAAAGCCGCGCCGGCAATCGACCAAAATAGAAAGGCGAGTGGCGACAGCTGCGCTTCACCGGCCAGTTTAGCCAGGTTGGTTGAGAGACCAAGCAGCGCACCACCGGTGACAAGATAGATAAATGCGGCAAGCCGCGTATGTTTGGGAAGTGCCCCTGTTCTTGTCTTGGATGAATGCATAGCGTGGCTCTTTTAGTTGCTCTTAAAGACGATTTTTAAAATACCTTGATATCAAGGTATATGGCTTTTTACCTTGACGTCAAGCTAAAAGTCGGCAAGCATAAGCGTCATGGATCACGTCGATAAAATACTCGCCCAGTGGCAAAAAGAGCGCCCCGACCTGGATGTCGCCCCTATGGGCACGCTGGGCCGGATTAAGCGGCTGCACCAGAGCCTGATGCGTCGCATGGAGCAGACCTGGGCGGCGTATGGCCTTAACGACTCAAGCTTTGATGTACTGGCCACGCTGCGCCGCGAAGGCCCGCCTTATGCGCTTTCACCCAGCGACTTAATGGCCTCCACCATGGTGACATCCGGCACCATGACGCATCGGCTTCAGCAGTTGGAAAAAGCAGAATTGATTGAGCGTGTCAAAAACCCCGCCGACGGGCGAGGCTTTCTGATTTCGCTATCGGATCAAGGATTTGCGTTAATTGACGAAGTCGTTGCTGCTCATGTGGCGACACAGGCAGAGCTGGTCAGTGGCCTAAGCGATGAACAGCGGACGCAACTTGATGCGTTGCTTAAGCAGTTTTTGGCAGAATTTGAGCCCGCATAAGGCGTATCACGTCTGCTTGGCATATTAGCGGGTGGGTTAATCTGCTTGCTCGCATACTGCTTTCGTTATCGCTTTCATGAAAACCTGCACTCTGGCTGCATAGCGTAAATCGGGGTGAGTTAGAAACCAGAGCTGGGTAGTAAGTTCTTCCACTGGCTTGGTAAGCCTGATTAGCTCCTCGTCATGATCCCCAAGGTAGCAGGGAAGTACCGCAATGCCTGCTCCCTGGCGCACGGCCAGCTGTATTCCCAGCATGCTATCCAATTTGTAGCCCGTGCTTTTACCCATCATCCATTTCTCGAGCGTTGCATCGCCCATATGCGTATCTGGGCCTATCCAGCTTTCACCGTCGAGCGACGTAGGATCCAGCGGTACAGGCGTCGTTTGCCAGCGCTTTTTCTGTCCGTAAATGGCTAAGCAGATATCGCTTAGCTTGCGGCCCACAAGAGTTTCCGGTGGGCTGAGTGTCGGACGAATGGCAATGTCCGCTTCTCTTCGCGATAGGCTTTGCAACTGGTTTGAGATCACCACTTCCAGCGTAATATCAGGATACTGTTGACGAAACTTGGTAAACAGAGGACATAGCCATCCTGCAAAAAGCGTGTCGGTAGTGGTGATGCGAAGGCTTCCACAAAGCTTCAGGTCTTGCCCAATAAGGCGGCGCTCAGCGCTATCAACCTCTATCTGAACACGCGTTGCCGTTGCCGCCAGATCTTCTCCTGCCAGTGTCGGGGTATAGCCATGCCGATGACGCTCAAACAAAGTGACGTTCAGGCGTTTTTCAATCGCGTTGAGGCGGCGAAATACGGTGGCGTGGCTGATACGCAGGTGCCGACTGGCGCCGGATAACGAGCCTGTTTGAGCGATAGCCAATATCACTTGAAGATCATCCCACTTTAGCTGCTGTTCACTCATGCAAACCTGGTTCTCTTTTTTGGGGAATGTTGGTGCAAATATGAGCAGGGTAGCCTGTCATTCAATCCAGCGACAGGTATGAAAGTTCATGAACGTATTGATTGTCACGGCTCATCCAGAGCCACATTCGTTTAATGGTGGGTTGGTCGATACCGCCGTCAATCAATTGAAAAAAGCAGGGCATTCGGTTGATGTGGATGATCTTTATGCTGAACGCTTCAATGCGATAGAGCACGCCGAACACTATTCCCAACGAGTTGATCAAGACTATTTCGCAGCACTAGATGAGCAGCGCCATCATCACAAAAATGCAGCACTGCCCGCGGATATCCAGCGCGAGTTGGCAAGGCTGGAATGGGCCGATCTGGTGATCTTTCAGTTCCCGCTATGGTGGCATGCACAGCCTGCGGTACTAAAAGGATGGTTTGATCGGGTATTGGTTTATGGCGGGCGCTACACAAGTCGCATGCGTTACGATCAAGGTTACTTTAAAGGCAAACGCGCCATGCTGTCGGTGACCGCAGGCTCACCGGAAGCCGCTTTTCAACCCTTTGGCCGGGCGGGCAATATGGTGGCCTGGCTATGGCCCATTCACTCATCGCTTTATTACGTAGGGTTTGACGTACTGGCGCCTCAACTGAGTTACGGCGTGCAGGGTGGCGGCATTAAGTATCAGAATGAGGAAGCTCTACGCAAGCATCTCAACGTCTGCAAACAGCGCTGGGCCGAGCGTCTAACGCACTGGGAGTGTGAAAAGCCGATACCGTTTGCCGGATGGGAAGACTGGGATGAAGAAGGCATGCTAAGTAAAACGGCGCCTCTTCGCTGGCGGCTAGGCTAAGGCTGCCTGAGGAAGAAAGTAAGAAAGAAAGGCAGAAAGGCAGAAAAGCCGATAGCAGGGAGGTTTTGCCTTAAGGTTTAGGTTTACCATCGCCACCGGCCCAGGCCGGTGACGTTGGTTAAAGACTTGCCAATCGTTTACTCATTGATCGCTTGAATGCGCCGAACGTGGTCGCCCCGAGGGTCATTTTCGCCGCGGGCCTTATTGACCGCGAATATGTGGCCTTGGCCATCGGCGTGAACGTGATTGGGGTAGGTGCCGCCGTCGATATTGGCGACAAGTTCACCCTCGCGGTTGAGGATGGCGAGCGTACCGGAGGCGCGGTTGCTCACATACGCCAAGCCACTATCGGCTTCAAACGCCACATTGAGCGGGCCAGCGCCGACCGGTACGTCGTGGACGATATCGCCAGATGCGATATCCACGTAAAGCAGATTGTCAGAGCCTTGCGAGGCCACCAGCAACTGTTCACTTTGCGCATCAAAAGCAACGCCGGAGGCGCGGTTGGCGTTGGTCAGCGTAATCACCTTTTCAACACTATCGTTTTGGGTATCGATGACTACCGCCTCGGGAGTGCTGATACTCACGGTAAACAAACGACCAGAGGCTTCATCCAGCGCCAGGCTCATGGGTGTGAATTGCTCACCACGTACGGATGATGAAATCTCGATCTGCCCGAGAGGTTCAAGGGTTGATGCATCGAACACCGATAGATAGTTTTCACCGGTCGCCGAGACATACGCCTTGCCGCGCTGGCTATCGATAATTACATCGCGGGAGTGGGGCACTGTTCCGGCGTCGAACTGTTTAACCAAAGATAAGTCGTCCTGACGATAGACCGCAACGGTATTTTCGCGGGTATTGGTCACCCAGACGTTGCCGTTGGCATCATCCACCCCCACGCCATACGCTGCAAAGACGCGTTCATCATCGTAATCGGGCACCTGGTGTGGCGTCACTCGAGCAATTACTTCAAGGGTATCAGGATCGACTTTAAGTAGTTCTGACTGAGTGACCGGCGGGCGTCCTACTGCGCGGGTGACGAACAGCGCACTGTTTTTAGCGCTATAGGCACTTTGATAGAGACCTGCAGGCAGGGCGGTATCAACCACATCAAAGGCGTCATCGCCGTTTAACGCAATGGGCGGCGAGATTTTAAGATCGACAATGCTGGCAGCATAGGGATTTTCGGCGATCAACACCAACGGGTGACGTCCGGGAGCGGCGTCTTCGGGCAGGGTAATGGTCGCGGTGAAGCTGCCATCGTCATCGGCGGTGTAAGCAGTATCGTTAAGTGGCGTATTGCCACGTGAAAGCTCCACGGTCTGGCCGGGGGTGAAATCACGACCCACAAACTCAACATCGCTGCCGGGAAGAATAACTGGCGTTGTGGCGTAAACGCTGCCCTTAAAATCGGTGTCGGGCTGGTCAAAGACTTGAGCCGATGCCACTGAAGGCAGGGTACATAAAGCGATGATAACGGCCGCTAAAGGCTTGAGGCGATAACCATTGGAAAGGCGTTGCATAGCGTTTGCTCCTTAAAACGTTGGGTAAAAAAGGGTGACGTATCGTCATCGGATGGTGCCGCGGGTGTTGCTGTGATCCGGTATGCCTACCACTTGATGAAGTGCGTCCATCAGCGATGCACGAAACGTCAGGCCATGGCTTAACTCTGGAAATTCGCGGTAGCTGGCCTGTATGCCGTGAACCTGTTGAAGCCGTTCGGCAAGCTTTTCGGTTGAGTCGGTGGGAACACTCGCGACGCGCCGCAGATGGGCCTGCACCCGTGGGTTACTCATATCGCGGTGGCGGGTATCGCGTGCGCGTTCGCCGCCGCCCATGCTTAACAGAACGCGCGCTGGATGACCGGAGTTGTTAGCAGTGAACCGGCGCTCGGGTTCACCCAGCAGGGCGCCATCGGCCCACCAGAGCGAAGGGCTGCCCGCGGCATAAGTACTGAATGCGCCGGTACGGGTATACAGTGTATGCAGTGCAAAAAGCCCGCCCAGTGAATGGCCCCACAGCGTTTGCTGCGTTGTATCCGTTTTGACACGCGTGGCGATTTCCGGGCGTATCTGGCGCTCAATCGTTTCTAAAAAGGCATTCGCACCGCCGCCTCGGCGCTCTGGTGGTGTCTCGGCGTTATCATCAGGTAAAGCGCTAAAGGTGTAATCCCGCATGCGCGCCGGATCGATGCGCAGGTCATTGGCGTAGCCCAAAAATACTAAGATAGGCGGGGGCGTTTGCAAGGCAAGCTCTTTGAGCAGGTCCGTATCGAACTCCATCAGAGCAGCGTTGCCATCCAGCATCCAGAACGCCGGAAAACCGGCCTCGGGGGCAGCCCCCGTCGGGATGGCGAGCGTCACGCGCCAGTGGCGTTCATCATCTGCGCTTGCAACGCTAAAGCGCTCAAAACGATACTCATCAAGCGATTCATCCAGCACGGTATGCGCTAGCGACATGGTAGGCTCACGTTGCTGTGCCAATGCAGCGGTACTCCCAAAACAGATAAGTGCCAGGGTAAGAGCCGCCCCTAACAGGTGCGGCAAGCGATAGGTTTTGTAAGGGGTTAACAACATACGCAGCCCGTTTAGAAATCCATATTCAGCGACATGAAGTAGGCCCGTCCCGGCTCGTTATAGGTGGCAGCACCAGAGCCAAGGCCCGTGTTTTCACGATAGAGGCGCTCGTTGAATAGATTCTCAACCCCTGCGCCCAGGCGTAGGTCATTGGTCAGGTAGTATTGGGCGCTCAACCCCCAAACGCTGTAGGGGCCCCTTACGCTAAGCTCTTCGCCTGATTGCGGGGCCCCGCTGATGCTGCGCGTCGGAGGCGTCTGTTTGCCATACCAGGTGCCCTTGAATAGCATGGAAAGATCGGCGGTTGCCCACCAGTCAAGCGAGGTATTGAGCGTGTACTCGGGAACAATGGAAAGCGGCTGGCCGGTTTGCTGGTTTTTATTCTCTACCATATAGGTAAAGTTGTTGTTCCAGCTGAGCGTGTTGCCATTGTCGCCTATCAAGGGGACCCGCAGGTTGCCTTCCAGGCCGCTTACCACCGCCTTGGAAGCGTTCTGCCACTGGAAAACACCGCCATTGTCGGACACCGTTCGGCCCACTTCATCCAGGCCTGCCTGAATACGATTGTCGTAATCGTTATGGAAGTAGGTCAGTGATGCGTGGTAGCCGTTATCGGCCCACTCAATGCCGATCTCCTTGTTCAAGCTGATTTCCGGGTCAAGGTCACTGTTGCCTTGAACGTAACATCCGCCGCCGCTGTTGCCCGTGTAGCCAAAGGGGCAGCCGTTACCACGGGTATAATAGAGATAGTTATCGTTGGCCTGATAAAGATTGGGCGCTTTAAAGGCTCGCGCAATACCGCCTTTAAAGGTGACGGTATCCGTGGCGTGAAACTGAGTATTCAGGCTGGGGCTCACGTGATTGCCGAACTGGCTATGGTGATCCAGGCGTACACCGGGCGTTACGATCCAGCGCTCGCCCAGGTAGATATTGTCTTCTACAAAGACGGCGGTTGTCTGGGCGTCCGCTTTGCCATCCTGATTGTTTGAGTCGATTCCTGGCACCGAATCGCCCCAGTTGACGGCGCCTTGAACAGCGTACGCGTCTTCAAGGCGACTATCTTGATGCTCAAAACCCACGGTCCAGACGTGTTCATTGCCGGCTAACTGGGTTGGAAGATTCACCTCGCCATCGAGCCGGTAATTGCGCAGCCTGGAGGTCGACCAATCCTGATCGTTACTGATACTCCCTTCCGGGCCCCCGGCCAGGCCTTCGTCCAAACGTGCATTATTGGTGCCTTCAAAGCCGAGCGTTAAGCGCGATGTATTCTCGCCCCAGTTACCTCGGTGAGTGAGTGAGGCGGTATTGCGATACATCCGGTTGGTTTCCGCGCCGCCATTGGCAAGCTCGGTGAGCAGCTCGGTGCCATCGACTCGAACGGCGCGGTCTCCTGCGTAAATATTACCCTGGCGGCTAGTGCCAGCCTCAAGCTCGATCACATTAGCGTCGTTCACATCCCAGCGTAGAAGACCGTTGATATCGCGATTTCGAACGCCTTCGCGTCCGGCTGGCGGTGTGGCATCCGGGGTTGAGGCGAAGTCAGCGTTAACATCCAGCGAGTCGGCATCGGTGCGTGCGACGTTGCCATAAAGTCGAAACGAGAGGTTCTCCAGCAGCGGCCCGGTCAGAACGAATCCCGCACGCTGCGTGTCGCCTTCGGCACTATCTTCCGGTAGGCGCCCATAAAGATTTACAGAACTGCTGAACGTATCAGAGGGCTGCTTGGTAATAATGTTAACAACACCGCCAGAGGCGCCAGAGCCATAGCGGGCAGCGGCTGGCCCGCGCAGTACTTCGATGCGCTCGACAGCCTCTGCGGGCACCCAGTTGGTGTCGCCACGGGTGTTGCGTTCACCGCTGCGGCCCATGCGCACTGAGTTACGCGAGCCGACCGGCCTGCCGTCGATCAGTACCAGAGTGTTTTCAGGCCCCATGCCGCGCAAATCGATTTGACGGTTGTTGCCGTACTGGCCTGAGGCGGTATTGCCGGTTAGGTTGACCCCTGGCATGGTTCTTATCAGTTCGGAAAGGTCGTTGGCGGGTGGGTGTTGCTCAATATCGTCGGCGGTAATCGTCGATGCTCCCAATGCCTGGCTTGCAATGGCTTCAGCGGTCACATAGAGCGTGTCGAATGCCTTTTCGTCACTAGTGTGTTCCTGGGCGAAAAGCGGGTTTGAAAGGGCCAGGGCAACAGCAAGGGAAAGCGAAGAAAGCGCATATGGCGCCGACATAGTGCGAGGCATTGAGGGTAACTCCCTAAAGCGTGGATATTGGCTGAAGCAAGCAAAGCGAATACGTTGACGGCTAAACGTAAAATGTAATGCTAATTTAAATGATAATCGTTTTCAATCTGTAATTAGTATTTACTAATGCTTTGAGCAGCACTGCCGGAGGTCGCTGCGGAAAGGGATGCTCATCTGCCTCGCTGTGATAGCCCGTCACTTACTTGTCTGTATAATCGGCTTTTAATAAACGACATCCTGTTCAAGAGAGAAGGCCGGTATGCCGCTATGTTTTCACTGGGCGCGATTTGATGAGCTGAGTACCCGCGCGTTTTACGAGATCGTCAAAGCGCGTGTAATGGTGTTTGTGGTGGAGCAGCAGTGTGCCTACCAGGAAGTAGACGAATTGGATCCTTTAGCCTGGCATCTTACCGCTACGGTTGAGGGGGAGCTGGCGGCGTATATCCGTGTGGTGGGACCGGGGGATAAATTCGCCGAGCCTTCCATTGGCCGAGTGATGACCCTTAACGCTTTCCGGGGCTGTCAATATGGCCGCGAGCTGATGGCGGAGGCGATTCGTTTTACCGAGCAAACCTATCCGGGCCTGGGTATCAAGATTGGCGCACAAGTCTATTTGAACGCTTTCTACGAGTCGTTTGGGTTCGAGCGCATCAGTGAGCCCTACGATGAAGACGGCATACCGCATATTGATATGGTCAAACCCGCCCCTCACGCTTAAACCACAACGCAACTGGAGTTGATCCCCGTGACCGCCTCAGATGACTCCTTTACAGAGAGTGAACGCCACGGGCTTTATCGCGCCATTTATGAGCGTCGTGACGTGCGCTCACAGTTTCTTCCCGACCCGATTCCAGCTGACGTGCTGGCGCGTCTGTTGCAGGCCGCCCACCACGCACCTTCGGTTGGATTCATGCAGCCATGGGATTTCATTGTCATTGAAAGTCGTGAGGTCAGGGCATCGATTCTGACGCTGTTTGAGCAGGCCAATGAAAAAGCAGCCGAACGCTTTACCGGTGAGCGCAAGAATCTTTATAAAGGCCTCAAGCTTCAGGGCATTCTGGAAAGTCCGCTCAATCTCTGTATTACCTGCGATCGCAGCCGTAGTGGCCCTCACGTGTTGGGGCGCGACAGCATCATGGAGACCGATCTATTCAGTACTTGCCTGGCGGTGCAGAACCTGTGGCTGGCGGCGCGGGCAGAAGGCGTCGGGGTAGGTTGGGTCAGTGTTCTTGACCAAACTCAGTTGAGTGCAGCTCTCAACCTGCCTGAACATGTTTATCCTGTGGCGTATCTATGCCTTGGCTATGTCAGCGAGTTTCTGGATCAGCCGGAGCTTGAAGCCAAGGGCTGGCGCTCACGCTTGCCACTCAGTGAGCTGGTACATGGCGATACCTGGGGAGGGGCGCTTATCAATGAGTTGCTTGAAGCGGCGTTAAATGGGCAGTCTGGCGGGAAAAGCGTTTGACGTCGCGTTAAGAGCACGTTCACCTCTCTAGTGATTGACGATATATGTCATTACCATGTCTGCTTTTGCTAAATATTCTGGAAACCGTATGCACGATGCGATCACCATTGAGCGCCTGAACGCTGATAGTCCGCATGTCCTTGATGTTACGCAATGGATGTTTACGGCCTGGGGACACCTGAATCCAGAGAAGACACTTCAGGACGCCATTGAAGAAACTATTTCCGAGTGCGGTGCCGAGGGCGTGCCGTCTATTTTTATTGCTATGCAAGGCGATATGCCGGTAGGTACCGCCAGCCTGATTGCCGATGATATGAGCATTCGCTCTGAGTTAACTCCCTGGCTTGCTTCGGTGTTCGTACTGCCTGGGTCACGCGGGCGCGGGATTGCTTCCGCACTGGTAAAGCGTGTGGAAGTCGAGGCACAGGCAAATGACATTCGCAGGTTTTACCTCTACACGCCGGACCAGCAGGCGCTATACCAGCGACTGGGCTGGCAGCCGGCCGAGTGCCTTGAGTATCGGGGAGAAGCTGTGACGTTGATGTCACGCCAGTTTGAGATGTAGACGGCAGATAATTAACGGATATGCGTAATGCTATCAATACTGACTATATGCCGCTCGCTAAATAATAGGAAACCACTATGCGACGTTTATTGGTATTGCCCACCACGCGTGCAGGCTGGGGCTTATTCATCGCGTTTGTAGCACTGATCGTAATGGGCACTTGGCCGGTGATTGGCTGGGTCAATCGGTCAATCCTGGTGTTAGGCCTACCCCTGATGGTGGTCTGGAGCTATCTGGTTATTTTTGCCTGCGTGGCGGTTATGTTAGTAGGCAATCGTATTGTCGAGAGGGACAACCATGAATAGCGTTTGGCCGCTTTTTATTACGCTAGCTTACGTTGCCATCGTCATGATGATTGGCTTACGCGCCCGCATTAAAGGCGCCAATATGGACAGTCTGGAGGAGTGGGGCGTTGCCGGGCGCAGCATGGGCCCTGTCATGCTCTATCTGCTGATTGCTGCGGGTAGCGTGAGCGCTTACACCTTTATGGGTGCACCGGGCTGGGCGTATTCTAAAGGCGTGGCGGTCTTTTATGTGGCCACTTACCTGGCCTATCTGGCACTTATCGCCTGGTACTTTGGCCCGAAGGTATGGCAGTTTGGCGCCGAGTTTGGCCACGTGACCCAGGCAAGCGCTATTGCTGATCGCTATCAGAGCCCTGCGCTGGGTGCGCTTGCGGCACTGGTCATGGCGGTGGGCTCGGTTGCCTACGCGGTACTGCAAACCATTGGTTCGGCTTACATCCTGTTTGTGATGAGCGGGGGGCTGATACCGGTCTGGTTGGGTGTTGTGCTGGTATTGACCAGTATTGCCGTCTATTTATACGCCAGCGGGCAGCGAGCCATTGGGCGTACTAATGCGTTCCAGGGCGTGCTGATGCTGGTTGTCGCTTGGGCGGTGGGCATGTGGGCAGTATATAGCGCGACGGGCGGGCTAAGTTTTGCGGGGGTATTTGAGCGCATCCAAGCCGAGCATCCTGAGTTTTTAACGCTGCCAGGCGCCCGTGAAGACATGACCTACAGCTTTTGGACGACCTCGATTATTGTCTCGATGTTTTCCTTTATGCCCCCGGTATGGACTCAATGGATGAGTGCATCTTCAGCGCGTACTATCCGGCGAAGCGCTACTTGGCTGCCGACGTATTACGTGGTGATCTTGCCTATGGTGGTGGTGGGCTTTATCGGTATTTTCTCGCTACCCGAGTTGGTTCGAGCCGATACCGTAGCCCTTGAATATGCCATGCAGCATCTACCGGTGGTACTGGTGGGGTTGCTGGGGGCGGGCACTTTGGCGGCTTCTATGTCGTCCAGCGAGCCGTTCATACATTCGGTATCGCTTTCATTGAGCAAGGATGTCATTCAGCCGCTGTTAAAGCTTTCGAACGCCACAACCGGTAGGCTTGCCAGACTCATGATCGTGCCCATTATGGCGCTGGTGATTGCGCCTTTGGCGATTGCCGAGCCGGGTAGTTTGGTGATGATTTTACTAGTGGGATTGGGGTTTGCATCGCAAGTGCTGCCTGCCTTTATCGGCATGTTCTTCTGGCCTCGCGCGTCACGCCTAGGCGTTATGGCAGGCATTGTGGCAGGCTTTCTGGTAACCGTGGCGTTTACCACGCTATGGTCGCATCCGTTGGGTGTGCATGCTGGTTTCTGGGGGCTAATGATCAACTTGCCCGTATTCATTGGCGTTTCGTTAATGACACCGGCGACTAATATCGACGTGATCGAGCGCTTCTTTCGCATTGCGGCGCCGCGTGGGCTGACCCGTCTTGGCAAAGAAAAAACCAGTAGTGGCAGCCGGTTGAGTTAAGTATGGGTAGGCGGTGTTTATAGCTTACGTTCTGATGTTTCATGCATCTTAGGCGATAGCCTGGTGATAGCCCCTGCTGGGCTATGGCTGCCCAGCATAAACTCCTGTGGTTGAGACGCTTCGGTCCACACGATGCAGCGATTGCGGCCGCCGTTTTTAGCCTGATATAGCGCCTCATCAGCCAGTTTAAGTAGCCTAAATGGATCCTGAGTATGGTCTGGATAGGTTGCCACTCCACAGGAAAACGTCACGTTTCTTAATAACGTACCCTGGTGCGTTAGAGAAAGTTGGGATACCTGTTCCAAGAGCGCGTTAGCGCACGCTTCGGCAGCGTTAACTGAGGTACTTGGCAGCAGAGCAATAAATTCTTCACCGCCAAATCGGCAAACGATATCGAGACCGCGAAAGTGTTGCCTCAGCAGTGCACCAATTGCCACCAGCACGCTATCACCGGCATCATGACCAAAGTGATCGTTGATCTGCTTGAAGTGGTCGATATCCAGCATCAATAGAGTTAGTTGACTGGTATTTTGCTGCGCGCGTCGGCACTCATGTGCGAACACCGTATCGAAATGACGTCGATTGTATAGATTGGTGAGGGAGTCTTTAAAAGACAGATTTTCTAATTCCTGAACGAGGCGATCCAGCTCCTTTGTTCGCGATGCCACCTGATGTTCAAGGGTTTCGTTAGTAAGCGACATTTGCTGCTGTGTATGACGATAGTGCCACAGAAAGATGGCGGCGTTAGCCAGCGAAAAAATCAACGTACCGTAACTTAATGAGATAGGGCGCCAGGCAACGAAGCCGTGGGCTACCAGCATGTCAGCCAATAACAGCGGTATGAAAAAGGTGAAGCTAAGCGCCAATAAGCGTTGCTCGATACTTAATTCGCGAAACCGAAACAGGGCAAGCATTAGCATGGCAGGCAGTGTGACGACTAGCAGCGCATCAAATGCAGGGAACGTGAGAGACAGGCTGATCACCCCTGTCTGAACCAAGCCGATTGAAATAGCGAGATAAGCTAAATGCAGCGTCCAGAGCCGTGTCAGCCAGCGTTTAGTGGTGCCGTTAAACCAGTGGCTTAGCAGCAACCCCAGGGCAACCGGTAACGTATAATAACTGCCTGCACGTAACGTATCCCACGCCAGGGCGTTGTCAATGATTAGCTGACGAGCCGGCGCCTCAGCCAACAGCATCAGCCCTGAGGCGTAGGCAAACAGAGCGATAGCTGCAAAACCGCGCCGTTCGGGGCCCATTAGAGCGAATATGCTGGCTATAAATGCTAAAACGAACACTAGAGCGCTAACAGCAAGGTCTTGAACGGACATTTGGATGATGCTTTTCAATACATCAAGGCGCTCCATTACCTTTACTTCGCCCCACAGGCCAATATTGGTATAATAGGAGAACACTCGTATATTAAGCGATTTGCCGGAAAATCCCTCGGGCAGGTCGACCATGTGCCAGGGCCAGCCTGCAAAATCTCCACGGCCCTGTTCATCGAATTCGCCGTACTGATATATCAGCGTATCATCCAGATAGACCTGGCCAATCAGATCGATACTGGTGATATAAAGTACCGGATCACTCCAGTTACCTTCCGGTAACACACCGCGAAACCATACTTGCTGCTGGCCATTTCGTTCCGGTGGGTTGGCAGGAAAGCTAATGGCGTGCCAGACGGGCGTTGTATTGTTTTGCTGAAGAGTGCCTTGCGTATCAAGAGGGAGGTCGCCCCAATGATATTCCCAGCTATGTAGAGGTTGGGACGCTGTGTCGGCCTTTAAGGCACACGAAAGCAGCACTCCAATACAAAGTGTAATGCCCCACAGGATAGCTTTATAGATGCCATACCCACGCAACAACAAAGTTCTGTTCCTGGTCGCTGTTATGCGGCTGTTAAACGCATCATCACTGGATAATTCGTAACGATGCTAAAACCCGGCAGGCCAGCCATGATCCGCTGAATAAAAGCGGCTAATGATGCTTGGCTTAGCAAGGGTAAGAGATCCCTGACGGATTAAAAACCAGCTGATAAACTTCGCCTACACGCGGCAAAAGAAGTTTGTTTCCCTGCGGGCTGTTTAGATAGGTATGTATCAATATTTTCTTGTTGGGTAAAGTAAAGCAGTTATATGTCACGTTGACTACAAAAAAAAGCCGGGCTTATCATTACCCGGCGTAGTTTGATTTAGTTTAAATTAGCGTTGCATGATTTTTGAATTAGCGATTTTTGTATTAGTGATTTTTTATTTAGCTATTGGTGGCTCCGCCTACCACACCACTGCGAAAGCTGTTGGATGCGCTGGCATTACCTGCACGATGTTTAAGATGTTCCCCCACGGCATCTTCAGGTGAGCCAGCCAGCTCGCGGAACATACCCATTGAACCCAGCAGTGCAGAGGACTCATAAGGTACAAATACTCGCTCGCCATCTTTTGCCATATTGGGCAGGCCTTTGATATAGCTCTGGCCCAGCAAATAGCCTACGACCGTCCGCTTGTTCTCTTCACTATCACCAATCGCGTTAAGTACCAGCTTGATGGATTCCTGCTCGCCCTGAGCACGCAGAATAGCCGACTCCTTATCACCCTGGGCGTTTAGAATGGACGACTCACGCTGGCCCTGCGCCATGGCAATGGCCGCGGATTTTTCACCCTCAGCCTCGGTCACCGTCGCGCGGCGTTTACGTTCGGCGGCCATTTGCAGGCGCATGGCCGTTTCCACCTCTTCGGGCATGGCGATATCCTGTACCTCTACACGAGATATCTTGACGCCCCATTTAGAAGCAGGCTCTTCCATCGCGGCCTGAATTTCATTGTTCACTTCCGCGCGCGACTCAAACAGCTTATCCAGCTCCATTTTGCCAACCACCGAGCGCAGCGTGGTTTTGGCCAGAACCTCGACGGCCTGACTCATATTGACGACTTCGTAAACAGCGCGCTTAGGATCGATGATCTGATAGTAGAGCGCGCCATTGATACGTACGGTCACATTGTCGGTAGTGACAACCGGCTGGCCGGGGAAGTCCATTACCGTCTCGCGGCGGTCAATGCGAATCTCATCAGTGGTAATGGCCTGGTACTCTTCGCCCATTTTGCGATAGCGCAACATAGTGATGGCGCGGGGTTGCTCGATAAAGGGCACGATGATATTGATACCGCTTTCGAGTACGCGATTAAACGAGCCGAGGCGCTCAACCACCATGACCTCAGATTGGCGAACAATGACCAGCCCTTTGGAAATGATCACGATGCCGATAACGACAATAATCAGGCTTATTAACAAACCGGGGCTAATAGGTAGATCCATTATCAAGGTTCCTTACGAAGTGTGGTGTCGTCTTGCAAAGGATTGGGTACTGACGAAGGGAGAGCAACCAGTGCTGTGGTACCTTCAAAGCGTTGAAAAATAACGGAGGTGTCGGGTGGCAGGTCTGTTGTGCCCGTATCGGTGACGCGCAAGCGGTAAAAGTCACCGTTAATTTTGATACCGGTTGCATCGTCATAATCGCGGCGCAACGTATGGTAGTAATTGCCCTTTTCTACCCCCGTGCCGGTGGTGCCGTAGGCAACGCCGCGAGGGGAAAAACGTGGGCGGATCACCCTAATACCTATTGGCACCAGAACACCGGTAAAGATACCCATGCTTAAAAGCTGCCAGGGTAGCGATAATCCCAACGCAGTAACGGCCGCAGTCAAGGCGGCGGCGATGCCAAGCGCCAGCAGTACCATGGCGCCTGATGTTAACTCCCCCAAGCTGAGAAGTAGCGCCAGCACTAACCACGTATAGGCAGGATTCCAATCCATAGTGCCTCCTTTTAAAGTTATCATCAGCCTACCTTAAGCTACTGCGTTAAGTCTGCTTAATTCGCATCTAAGTAAGCGATAAACGCAAACCGCTTTAGTGCTATTCTGCCTGCTTTATGAGCTTGCTTTTAAGAACCTAGCTATAAGAACTCGATTTTAAGAACCTGATTTTAAGAACCATAGCGCACAAAGGGGAATCGCGTGACAGGTGTGGTGTACTGGCTAGATATGGCAGGGGTGATTGTCTTTGCGCTGTCGGGCGTGATTCTGGCGTGTCGGTCCAAAATGGACCCGTTTGGCATGCTGGTGCTTGCCGCCGTCACCGGCATTGGCGGCGGTACGTTGCGTGATTTAGTGCTGGGGGTACGCCCCGTCTTTTGGGTCGCTGACGCTACTTACTTATGGGTCATTCTGGCAACCGTTAGTGTGTCGCTGGTCGGCTTTCATTATATTCATCGTCTGTCGCGGGGGTTTCTGCCAATTGCCGATGCGTTTGGCCTTGCCCTGTTTACGGTCATCGGCACGCATAAAGCGCTGTTGCTTGGGACCTCAGGCGTGGTGGCGGTTTTGATGGGCATGATGACAGGTGTGGCGGGTGGCATGATTCGCGACATGCTGGCCCAGCGCGTACCCATGGTGTTGCGTGAAGAGATATATGCCACTGCCGCTATGGCAGGCGGAATTGCCTATGCCACCCTGCAAGCCCTAAATGCGCCGCTAAGCGTAAGTATTACTATGGCGCTAGGAATTACGCTGGGTCTTCGGTTGGCAGCGATTCACTGGCAGCTGGCGTTACCGGTCTTTGCCTGGGTGACGGTACCTCCCAAAGAGGCCCAATCGGCAGTGCCGCTCTCGACGCCAGCTAAAGCCAAAGAGCGGGTGAGAATGATACGTCGTGAGCGTAAAACAAAACGCTAATTATATAACGGTTATATGGGTCATTGAGTGGGGGTGGCTGAGATAGGTGACTGGGCTTGCTGCCAGCGTTCAAACCAGCGGCGCGGCTGTAAGATATGTAAATCAGGCTGGTTATCAACCAGCTCCACCGCGACGCCCAGCGCGCCGAGCCGAGCATAGAGCGCGCCATTCGCACTGCGCTCAGCCATAGTGATATCCGCCAGCAGTCGTAACGCGCCGCCGGTAAGAGTAAGGTTGTTGAGGCTTGCGCGATCACCGTTAATCGCAAGCTCGGCAGAGCCGCTGATATTGCGTACGCTGAGTAGCCGGCCTAGCCACTCCTTTTCACGCGCCCGTTCCAGAAAAAGCCTGGCAAGTAGCCCCGTATCGCGCATTTCAAGACCTACTTGGCTCACTAAACGCACAGGGTCTGCCCAGTCTAGCTGGGCCTCATTCATGGAAATCTGTACCCACCAGCCGGCATCCGCCGAGACGTTGTCGCCTGGGCGGATAATATTTTCCAGGCGAAGAAAGGAGTTGTCGGCGGTAAAGCGGCGTGTTTCCAGATCACCCTGCGTAAGAGTCAGGGAAAGATGCAAGTCCCCCCGCAGGCGCTGATCAAGCAGCGCCATATCGGCGCCAAACGCGCGCAGCGATAGCTCTCCTTGGGCGGTTAAACCATCTAGCAACCACTCGCTGGTAAGGCTTGCCTGCCCACCTAATAGCGTAATTCCCGCGCTTTCGGGCAGGTAGCGGTTATAACGGGTAAAGTCCGGTACGTCGGTAATCGGTAGGGCAATCCGGGTGACGAAGTGCTCTGCTTCCGGTGAGATTAGCACCTCGCTGAGCTGATTAGTCTGGGTGGTTAAAGCGAAATGACGTCCCTCCACGTGGGGGCTGTCATCATCTTTTCGCTGCAGCGAAAAACGCGGAATTCCCAGGGAAAGCTGGGCCTGTTCAGCGCTATCGACTTGTGCGGTTAGCTCGCCACGCCCCGTCGCCAGGTAATCCAAAAACGCGACTTCGAGTTGATTGGCGTTTATACGTAGCCGGGTGGGTGCCAGCAGACGATTATCCCGAAACGACCCTTGGGCAAATAGCTGGCCGTTGCCTGAAAGCGATACGCCATGGGCATCGGGCAAAAAGGTGTTTAAAAAGCCTAGGCGCTGCACGCTGCCTTCCAGCTGAAACTGCCCGCTGGGCGTATCGGCACGCCGCTGAAAACGACCATCGCGCAGCACCAGAATACTTTCCAGACGTTCGTCGGGCTGAGTGTCATCGGCGACCTGCCAGCGTAAACGGCTGCCGCTTATATCAATTGACGTGCCGTCGGTCGTTGCCTGCTTAAGTGAAAGTGAAAGCTGCATGTCACTGGTTAACGTTGTGCGCTGCTCATCGCGCTGCCAGCGGGTGGTAAGTGCGTTACCCGATAAAGAAAGCTCCCCACTCAGCTGCTCAGCGGTAATAGCAAGCGCTCCACTGCTTTGCGCTTGACCGCTGATTAGCTGAAACGGTGCGGGATCCGGCAGGTAGGTGGCTAAATAGGGTTGCAGCACATTGATGTTGGGCATGCGCGCATCTTGCCAGGTCAGGGTTGCCGTCGCCTGCTCATGGGTTAGCGCCGTGTCGGTGGGGCTTTGAGCGGTCAGGTCGATCGTAGCGTCGCTAAGTAGCGTTCGCTCATGGTGGTTAAGCATTGCCTGGGTAAATTGAAGCGTGGCGTCAACGCTCGCGGCATCCGTTAGCTCAGCATTAAGAGTACCGCTACCTTGCGCCTTGAAACCCAACGCTTCAGCCGCCAGCATTTCGGCGTCAATAAACAGGCGAGCATTATAGAGCTGGGTATCACGCACACTAACATCGGCTTCTAGACGGCCATTGCCTGATAAGCGAATCCCCCGGCCCTGTAATGTATCGGCCAGGTAGCGGTCCAGCATATCCAGCCGCATGATGGTGCCTTTCAGGGTGAGTTCGGCGTCTGTGGGCGAGCTTAAGTGATCGAGTCGCTGATTGGCGATCTTGCTGCTCAGGCGTAGCGCGGTATCAGTGGCGTAGGCTTGCGTATCTGCCAGAGTGACGCCTTGTAGCTGGGTTGCAAAGTGAAGCTGATTATCGCTCACGCTAAGTTGAACGTTTCCTTGGCCTGTGGCGAAATGCCGGGGCGGAGGGGCATCCGCGATCACCCAGGTAGTCGGGGCCGTTGGCTCAATAAGCTTGCGCTCGTCTAGCGTTAAGCGTAACTCAGGCGCCTCCAGGGACAGCTGGCTGCCTTCTTCAAGCGTGCCTGACGCTAGGGCAATATGGCCGGTCAATTCGCCCCGGCCATTCAAAAACAGCCAGGGAAGGGCATCCAGGTAGGGCATGAACACGTCCCAGGCATCTGCTTGGGCACGTAGCTCAAGCGTTGCCGAAAGGGCGGCGAGTAGCTCAGGGTTAAGCTCGCCCGTGGCCGGGTCGGTCGGTGTGACCTCATCAAGCGATGCCGTTGCCTCAAGGTTAATCGCATTAACCAGCGTCATTTGGTCGCTAAGCCGTACCAAGCGGCCTTCAGTGATGGCAAGGGTTGCTTCGGGGACGGCCAGGCGCTCACGGCTAAGCGTTGTGTTCGATACACGCAATGTGCCTTGAGCTTCAAGGGCAATATCGCCTATGGTTAAGCGGCGAATGCCTTCTGCGTCCATTGCCTGAATATGTAGTTCACCGCGCAGTAGCGATAATAAAGACAGCGTAAGCGTGGCGCGTTCGGCCTCAATGCTAATCGGTAACGCGTCATCTTCACGTGAAAGGTACAGGTTTTCTACCTCCCAGCGCCCAGGGTGGCGGCTGGCACCTTGGCTCCAACGAATCTCAACGCCTTCGAACTGGGAGATTTTGTTGGGTAGCCACTGGCTATTAAGCAGCCAATAGCTGCCTATCAGCCAAATGGCGACGATAAATAAGGCGCCAATTAGCGTTGCTAATGCAAAGCGTGGTAAGCGTTTTTTGGCAATATTCGTGTTTGGCATACTCGCTTCCTGGCCGATGACTCCTGTTAGCGCGTGTTTTATGGCATTATGCGCGACGTTGGGCAGTTATGGGTTTTCGATTTCAACGCTAGGCAGGCAGCAAACGCCATGTTCAAGGATTTTTACGCGCAACGCGGAGAGTACATCGTGATCTCTGCTGAGCAGGCCAGCCGTTTCGCTAAAGGCGTGGCTGGCGATTACAACCCCATTCATAATCCGGATGCGCGTCGTTTCTGCGTGCCTGGTGACTTGCTATTCGCACTGATACTCGTCAAATTTGGGTTGTCGCGGCAAATGGAATTTCGCTTCACCAATATGGTGAGTGCTGATACGCCGCTGTTGTTTAGTGAAGCAGATAACGGTGAGCTACACGTATCTGACGAGAGTGGCAAATGCTATCTGCAGGTGGTTCGCAGTGGTGAAACAACCTTGGATGAAACCGCTATTGAAGCATTTGCGCGCTGCTATGTGGCTTTTTCGGGAAAAAACTTTCCGCACTATTTAAAGCCGTTAATGGAGCAGCACGGGGTCATGTTTAACCCCAAACGCCCGCTGGTTATTTACGATAGCATGGGATTCTCGCTGGAGCGTTTGGATGGGTTTAACCCCAACCTTGCGTTAACGCGCTCCTCACTGGATGTGCAGGGTAAGCGGGCGGATGCGCTGCTTGAATTTTCCATTGAATCGGCTGGAGATGCGGTAGGGGTTGGCTCCAAGAAGTTGGTGGTTAGTGGCCTGTGTCATTACGACGCCAGCGAAATGGCGGCAATCGTCGATGAGTTCTACCGGCTTAAAGCGGCTTACGAAGCGGCTTAAACAATTCTTGCGATGCGTTTCTATTCAAGCCAATAGCCACCTGTACCGAGCAGGTGGCTATTACGCATAGCGGTTAGCCTGGCATGTTTGTCGGTACAAGCGCTGGTTGAATATTCGTTACGCCTATGGTGGTAATACGCCCTTCGAGTACCCCCAGTACGGATAACGTCACATCGCCTAGTACTAGTTCATCGCCTTCGCTTGGGCTATCGGGCAGGCGTTCATGCAACAGCTTATCCAGTGTGCATGTCATATCATCATCTAACGTAAGGCCATACGAGTGAAGTACTTCGCCGACACTGGTGCTTCCCTTAAGGCGTAAGGTTTGATCAGGAAATTCGCCGCTGGTAATACTTGCGCCCTCGGCAAACACGTAGTTAACAAAAGGCCTAATATCAGGGCGTAAAACGACAAACAGGTGGTCGCCTGCCTGAAGTAGCGTTGAGCCACGCGGTGGGATGACATCCTTGCCGCGCGTAATCATCGCCACCACCGTGCCATCCGGTAGCGCAATTTGGGATAACCGTCGATTGACGGCCCTTGCGGTATCGCCTAAGCGGTACTCCACAATATCGGCGTCAACATCTTCCAGTGCCGTAATTTCAAGGCTTGCGGCAGGCACAATGGGCGGTGCGACGGTAAGGCCTAATTTACGCGCCACATAGGGAAGGGTTGTGCCTTGAAGGGTAGCGGAGATTAACACCACGAAGAAAACCACGTTGAAGATAAGCTCCGCGCCTTCCAGGCCAAAGATCAGCGGAAATATAGCCAGAATAATGGGCACTGAGCCACGTAGGCCTACCCAGGCAACCAACCCGGTTTCACGGTTGGTAAAGCCGAACATTTTAAGAATAGGCGTCACGGCAAGCGGACGGGCCACCAGTATTAAAATGGCCGCGATCATCAGGCCTTCAAGCCATACGTCCAGCAGTGACATGGGATTGATAAGCAGGCCCAGCACAACGAACATGACGATCTGGCTCATCCACGCCAAGCCATCATGAAACAAGAAGGTACTGCGCTGAAAAGCGATGCGACGGTTACCGATCATCACCCCCGCCACAAAGATCGCCAGAAAGCCGCTGCCCCCAAGATTAGCTGCGACACCAAAGGCAAATAGGCCACAGGCTGCCACCAGCACGGGATAAAGCCCTGAGGTTACCAGTTGGATGCGATTGATTATTTGAACCGATGCCCAGCCCACTAATAAACCCACGACGCCGCCAACCCCGATCTGCATCACGAATAGCTTCAATAAGCCCACGCCAAGTGGCATATCGTTAACCAGAACTTCAAGCAGTCCAATGGTCAAGAAAATCGCCATAGGGTCGTTCGAGGCGCTTTCGATCTCAAGCGTCGACTTAAGCCGTTTGTTGATATGGATATCGGCATTACGCAGCAGCGAAAAAACGGCCGCCGCATCGGTCGACCCTACGATGGCGCCCAACAATAACCCATCGAGCAGCGGCAGATTAAGAATATAGGCCGCTGCTGCACCTGTAATCATTGATGTAATGAGAACCCCAGCCGTTGCCAGTAAGGATGCGGGTTTCCAAACCATGCGAATTGAAGCCATCGGCGTTTGTAGACCGCCGTCGAAGAGAATCATGGCCAGCGCCAAGGTACCCAGGGCATGTGCCAAAATAGGATTATCAAAGCTGATCCCGCCAATACCCGCTTCCCCAGCCAGCATGCCGGTTCCCAGGAACAGAACCAGCACCGGCATACCCAAGCGGGCCGAAAGTTTGCTTGAGATTATGCCGATCAGCAGCAGGATCGCTGCCATTAAAATAAGTTGATCCACCTGAAACATACGCGCTTCCTAGCAAACGATATAAATGGGCGCCGCGTTAAACCGTGGTGCCATGCAGTAATGAAATTCTGAGAGTACCCTAATCGGTTAGGCAGCCGGAGGCGCGCGGCTAGGTGGAAGGCATATGGATAGGCTATCTGCCCGTGGCGTAATTGAACGCGACAGAGTGCAACTGCCTGAGCGGGCGAAGACAACCTGGGCTGCATAAGCAGGCAAGGCCGCATCGCCCGTCTCCGCGTCATTGGTGTCGGCGGTCAGGGGCTTGCTGCCGCGAATTCGTAATGAATGGCTCTGTGTGGCCAGCGGCAGCAGCGCTTCGCGCTGATCGGCATGCGTGGATGAGCTGTTGACGCCGGTAGCAATAGCGGCCGGAGAAGATGGAGTGGCGCACCAGAGCAGCAGGGTCAGAATGCACAGGCCGGCATGGCTCAGCTTGTGGGTAATCACCGCAGTGAAGGCTTGTTTCTGATAAGGCAAAGCGCCATCTCCATCGTCGTACGCTTTATCATCCTTTATTGGCAAGGCAGGTCAAGCGGTTAAGCGCACGCTCACGATTTCTTTTTGTGCTGTGTCATTGCCAATCAGCAATTGCATTAATAGCTAATTGACGTTTACGTCAACTTGCTGCTATACCCTGTTCACACCGCAAAGGCAGTGATAATGACTGTCTCCACAACGAACAATCATAAGACAGGAGCAACGCAATGGCCGTTCGCGAAATTTCCATGATCATTGATGGTCAGGCCGTCCCGTCACAGAGTCAGGAATGGCGTGATGTGGTTAATCCAGCGACTCAGGAAGTGGTGGCCCGGGTACCTTTTTGTACCGCAGAAGAGGTAGAGCGCGCGATTGCCAGTGCGCAGGAGGCCTTTAAAGAGTGGCGCAACGTCCCGCTTGGCAAACGTATGCGTATCATGCTGACCCTACAGGCGTTGATTCGGGATAATACCGATGAGCTGGCCGCTTTAATCACCGAAGAGCATGGCAAGACGCTACCGGATGCTAAAGGCGAAGTGGGGCGCGGGTTAGAAGTGGTTGAGCATGCCTGCTCGATTACCTCGCTTCAGCTAGGCGAAGTGGCTGCAAACGCCGCTAGTGAAGTAGATGTCTATACGCTTCACCAGCCGCTAGGTGTCGGTGCGGGTATTACCGCGTTTAATTTCCCCATTATGCTGCCTTGCTTCATGTTTCCGCTGGCCATTGCCACGGGCAATACGTTTGTCTTGAAACCCTCCGAGCAGGATCCCAGCTCTACCATGCGTCTGGTGGAGTTGGCCCATGAAGCGGGGGTGCCGCCGGGCGTGTTAAACGTCGTGCATGGCGGTCCCGAGGTTGCCAATCAGATCGCTGATCACCCAACGATCAAAGCCCTTTCATTTATTGGTTCAACCCATGTGGGGTCGCTGCTTTACAAGCGGGCGGGCGATGCAGGCAAGCGCATGCAAGCCATGATGGGCGCGAAAAATCACTGTGTAGTGATGCCTGATGCGAATCGCAGCCAGGCGATTAATAACCTGCTGGGGTCGGCGTTTGGCGCCGCCGGACAGCGCTGTATGGCCAATTCCGTCTTAGTGCTGGTCGGTGAGGCGCGCCAGTGGATTGACGATATCGTGGAAGCCGCGCGCCAGATGAAAGTCGGCCCAGGCACTCAGCAGGATGCCGATTTAGGGCCACTCGTATCAACCGCTGCTAGGGATCGTGTGCTGCGTTTAATTGAGGCGGGCGAAAAGGAAGGCGCCAATTTGCTGGTTGATGGGCGCAACTGCCAAGTAGAGGGCTACCCAAAGGGCAACTTTGTCGGACCGACGCTCTTTACCGACGTGACGGCGGAGATGACCATTTACCGTGAAGAGATTTTTGGCCCCGTACTTTGCGTAGTCAATGTGGAAACGCTTGATGAGGCGATTGCGTTTATCAATGCCAACCCTAACGGCAACGGCACTTCTATCTTCACTAACTCCGGCTGGGTGGCGCGGCGTTTTGAAACGGATATTGATGTGGGGCAGGTGGGAATTAACGTGCCGATTCCGGTGCCGGTTGCTTATTTTAGCTTTACCGGCTCAAGGGCCTCAAAACTGGGCGATCTAGGGCCTAACGGTAAGCAGGCTATTGCGTTTTGGACACAAACCAAAACAGTAACCGCGCGCTGGTTTGAGCCTGAAAATGTTTCCAGCGGCATCAATAGCACTATCTCATTAAGCTAGAAGCTATGTTTCATCAAGTCAGAAGCCATTGTGCTTGGGCTTATGATTGCGCTGACGCTTAGCCAAGCCTGACAGCGTTTAACTAGATATCACGGGCTCCTTTTTAGGAGCCCGTGCTGGTATAGAGTGTCTTAAAAGTCCTGCAGCAGGTTGAAGCTTTCCTCAAGCAGCTTTTCAATGGGGTTAAGCTGGCTCTCATGCAGAACCAGTAGCGAGGGCGACGCTTTTACCTGCCCGCTAAGCGGCACCAACAGTGCAAACTCACCCTCTTCCAGATGAAACTCATGGATTTCACGGGGGCCGTGCGGAGTTTTGCACTGTGAGCAGCGGTAGACATCGTCTTCCCCATATACCAAGCGGTGATACATTTTAAACAGCGTATAAAGGGCGAGCCCGCCTTCAAAGGCGGGCCAGCTTGCTGGCATTGTGCGTATATCATCGGCAAGCATTTGCCCTTCAGCTTTGGCGTCGGCGATAGCATGGGCGAGAGGGTCTGCTAGAACGGTCGGGTTTTCTGACGGGAGAGGGACATTTTGTTGCGCGGCCTTCTCAAAGTATTTTACAACCCGCTTAAAATCAGCCAGATCATGCAAAGCGTAGTCGGCATGCTGTAGGTCGTCTGGTTCAAAACCACCGTTTTCCCAGCCATGAATGACGCGAAGCGTCATGTCACCGCGTGCCATCGGTCGCGCCAACAGCATATAAAGCATTACACGAACGTGAAGCTGGCGCTCATCGGTGTTGTTTTCAAATGCACGATAAGGATCAGCAAATAGAGTATGGAGCCGACCTTGGGTATGCTCTTTGGCTTCGGTATACGACATGGCAATTTCCTATGCGCGCGCCATAGGTATATTCACACGGCGCTTTTGGCATTGATGGTTGTTATGGCGCGAACGGCAGTAAGCCAGTTTTATGCGGCAACGCCGCTATGCAGGTAATACTCCAAATTTTTATTAGTTTAAGCAACGTTGTAGCGAATGAATAGGAGAAGTAAGCCCTTTTCATTCTAGCTATTTAGCGCATAGCATACATAGCCGCAGGCGCGAGTGGGGAACATTGTCACTCAGTTTTGACGGTTCGTTGAATTTCAATCAGGATACGCTCTCAATTCACTGTCGCCAGGGGAGCCACATTGTGTGGCTGAGAATGCTGTTGCAGACCCTGGAACCTGATCCGGTTAGAACCGGCGGAGGAAGTGCGACATGCCATACCTAACGTCAGCCATGCTAGGCGCGGCGCTCTGCTGCTTTGCATTTTTAGGCTTTAAAGCCCGTGGGCGAAAAGGCTCACTAGATGACTATGTCACCGCGCGAAACTCACAAACCAGCACTACGCTAGGGCTCTCTTTTGTTGCCTCTGGGATGGGGGCATGGATATTATTTGCGCCGCCAGAAATTGGCGCCTTTGCCGGCCCGTTGGCACTGGCAGGTTACGCTCTTGGCTCTTCGCTTCCGTTTATCGTCCTTGGCCTCTATGGGCCGGCTATTCGCCGCGCTTTGCCCGAGGGACGCAGCATCGCGGAGTTTGCCGACGCTTGCTATGGCCGGGGCGTTCGCCACTGGGTAACGCTGGTTTCGGTGGTATACATGGCGTGTTTTTTGGCCGCTGAATTAACCGCCATTGGGGCGATTACGTCACTGCTATCTGACGTGCCGCCGAACTGGGTGATCATTGGCGTTACCCTCGCTACACTACTTTACACGGTAAGCGGCGGGCTGCGCGCAAGCCTTGCGACCGACCGCTGGCAGGCGTGGCTACTGGTTGCCCTGTTGATGATCGTTTCAAGCGTCACCCTGTGGCACCTGCCCGCAATGCCCAGTGGTGCGGTGCTGCCCTCCATTCCCACATCCAGTGCACTTAGTGTGTCGTTAACGCTGGTGATTGCGGTCACTGCGGCCAACCTGTTTCACCAGGGCTATTGGCAGCGAGTATGGGCTGCGCGTGATAATCAAAGCCTGGGGCGGGGCGCCTGGATGGGCGGAATTGCCACGGTAGTCATCGTAATGGTGATTGGCGGTTTGGGCATGGTGGCGGCCATGAGTGGAATAGCGCTTGGTGAGCCCCCGATGCCTTTTTTTGCGCTATTGAATAACGTGCCCTCTTGGGTAGCCATGGTGGCCCTGGTGCTGGCGGTCACGCTGGTGGCATCGAGTGTGGATACGCTGCAAAGTGGTATTGCCTCGCTGATTGTGTCGCGCAGCGAAAAGCCTGGTGTTTCCATCACTCTCACGCGTTGGATGACCGTCTTACTTATGGTGCCGGTGGTGATTGTCGCGCTTCAGGGGTTGTCGATCCTACGCCTTTTTTTAATCGCCGATTTACTGTGCGCCGCCATTGTCGTGCCTGTTCTACTCGGTTTATGGCAACGCATGACGCCGCTTGCGGCTATTGGTGGCGGTTTGGCTGGACTAATGGGCGCTATCTTGCCGGGATGGATAGGTCAAGAAAGCCTAAGTGCCGGTATAATGGCTGCAAGCTTCCCCAATAGCGTTCCCACGCTCGGCCCGTTTTTAGGAGCGTTGTTAGCTTCCACTACGGTAAGCGTGGTGCTCGCGTATGTGACGAGCAATAAGGCGGTTGGGCAGTGAAAATTATTTCACGCTATGATGGACAAAACACCTACCGACCTGGGTGAAGTATTAAATGAGTTATCCTATACCGTCAGATGAGAAAGCACGCCTAGAGGCGCTTTACGAGCTTAAACTGCTCGATACGCCCAGCGAGCCAGTGTTTGACCGTATTACCCGGCTTGCCGCGAGGCTGCTTAGTGTGCCTGGTGTCACGATTACCCTGATTGATGCCAAACGCCAGTGGTTTAAATCACGTGTTGGTCTGGATGTGCTTGAGACGCCACGTGATATCGCTTTTTGCGCCTACCCAGTTGCCGAATCTGCCCCTTTGGTCGTTGAGGATGCCTGTCTTGATAGCCGATTTGCGCAGAACCCACTGGTGGCTAAGCCTAATGGGGTACGTTTCTACGCAGGAATACCGCTAAAAACCACCAAGGGACTGGTGCTAGGCACTCTCTGTACGATAGATACCAAACCACGAAAACTCAGTAAAAGCGATTTTTCCACGTTGCAGGATCTTGCCGATATCGTGACTGAGGAAATCCAGCTGCGTGAGCGACTCAATCGTGAGAAGAAACAAAAAGAGGCCTCTCAGGAAGCCCTGATTAAGCTTCATCATAGTCTTGAACAGCAAATCGAACAGCGTACTCATGAGCTTAAATTGGTCATTGAAACCGCTTACGACGCCTATGTGAGCGTTGATGCAAACGACTGCGTATTGGACTGGAACTTAGCTGCCACCACCATGTTTGGTTGGTCGCGCGAGCAGGCCTTGGGCAAGCCGATTAGCCAGCTTATACTGCCTGATGGCTTACCCTGTGAGGCTGAAAAAGGACCGGTGACTCATTTAGCACACCGATCAGATGGCAGTCGCTTACCGGTTGAGATTCGCTTTAAATCGCTCTCTTTTCACAGTAGGCAGTGGCGTAGTCTGTTTATCCACGATATCAGCGAACGCCAGCAGCTTGAACGCTTGCGTGACCAGCAGGCGCGCGAAGATGTACTAACCAAGTTGGCCAATCGCCGGGCGCTGGACGAACGCTTGCCTGACGCTATGGCTCGTGTGCGACGCTCACAAAAGCCGTTAGCCGTACTGTTTATGGATCTGGATAGTTTTAAGCAGGTTAATGATAATTATGGCCATGCGGTTGGCGATGAGCTGCTACGCGAAATAGCCAAGCGATTAACGGCCTCTGCCCGGGAAACCGACTTTGTTGTACGTTGGGCCGGGGATGAGTTTGTTCTGCTGCTTGAGGGCGTTGCGCTGGATGCGATCAAACCTATAGCGCAAAAGCTCATTCATACTATTGAACAGCCGCTGCTCATTGGTAAGGCCGTGTTAACCGTAAGTACTAGCATTGGCGTTGCGGTTTATACGCCGGGCGCAGATGAAACGGCGCAAGAACTCCTTAAACGTGCCGATGTTGCGATGTATGAAGCAAAACGCGCGGGTAAAGCTCAGGTATGCATATCATAGCTACGTATATCAAAGGTACGCATATCATAGGTACGCATCGCGTAAGCTGCGTATTATTTTAAAGAATTCAAGGAAGAGTATGATTCGCAGCATTGTGACAACACCCGATGGCACCACTTACGAAGGCGACGAGCAGCTCTTTGCGACGTGGCAAACAATACCCGATAGCCACATTTGGATAGATATGCAGGGCGAAGACGAAGAGACGGTCGAGCGCCTGCTGGAAAAATTTGAGTGTCACCCACTGGCGATACAGGATGCTCATAAAGAGCGCCTGCCGCCTAAAATCGAAGAATTCGATAATCACACGCTGATTGTCTACCGGGGTATCTCTTCATTTGATGCCCAACTTAATTTTGTCCCTCAGCAGGTATGCTTTTTTATCGGCGAGCGCTTTTTAGTCACGCTACATTCAGGCCTTGCCATGAGCGTTGAGCGATTGTTAAAAGAGCATGGTAAGGCACTCTTAGCCAAGTCGCCTGAGCAGGTAGCGTTAAAAATCATGTATACCTCAGCCGGCTACTATATCGATAGTCTGCTTGAGTTTGAGTCGGAACTGAGCGATTTAGAGGATGAGCTGCTCGCAAACGGTAACGACGTATTAATGCGTAAGATTACTACTTACCGTTCTCGATTGGTCAAAATGCGCCGCGTGTTTAACTATCATAAAGGGATTACCCAAGAGTTAACGGCCTACGACTATCAGCATCTTCCCCGCGAAGAAAGCGAAACGCTGCATGCCATTAACGATGTGGCCGAACGTTTTGAAAGGCTTTATACGCTGACTCAGATGTATTACGACATTTGCGGCGATTTGGTCGACGGCTATATTTCCATTTCATCGCACCAGCTTAATATCACCATGCGTGTTCTAACGGTGATTACCGCGATTTTTGTCCCCTTAACGTTTATTGCCGGTATCTACGGGATGAACTTTGAGTACATGCCGGAACTGGGCTATCGCTACGGCTACTTCTTTGTATGGGGCGCCATGGTCGGGATGGCTGTAGTGCTGATTTGGCTATTCAAGCGAAGAGGCTGGTTCTAGTTCAGTAGGCTTTTAAGCAGCGGCCAGAGTTTGTTATGGTCGAGCAGTTACCTTATTCCTTTGCATTAGGGAGCCTGCCCAATGACTGAATCTGCTGCTGTTCCTACCACGATGGCTGCCATGCTCTTGACTGGGCATGGTGGCATTGAAGAGCTGCATTACCGAGAAGACGTCGAGACTCCCAAGCCTGGGCTGGGTGATGTTCTGGTTCAGGTAACGGCGACTGCGAAAAACAATACCGACCGCAAAGCCCGCGAAGGCCTTTATCCCACCAAGGAGAAGGGCGACGTTACTTCTTTCGCTATGGGCGGTACACCCACGTTAACCTTCCCGCGCATTCAGGGGGCTGACGTGGCGGGGCGGATTGTGGCAGTGGGCGAAGGCGTGGATGCCGGGCGAATCGGTCAGCGGGGTCTGCTTGATTTCAATATCTATGCCGATGAGCGTCGGGACATCAACCTGACCCCGGATTACTATGGCCATGGTGCTGACGGCGGCTACGCTGAATATGTTGCCGTACCGTCAGACCAGTTTCACCATGTCGATAATCCTAAACTGCATGACACCGAGCTTGCGTCCATGGGCATGTGCTCCTACCAGACGGCCTATCACATGATGACATCGGCCCAGGTCGAAGCGGGCGAGCGCGTGCTGGTAAGCGGTGCAAGTGGCGGTGTGGGCACCGCATTGATTCAGCTTTGCCGGATTGTCGGGGCCATTCCCTATGCGGTTAGCCAGCCCGATAAAGCCGATGCGCTGCTGGCGCTAGGCGCCGAAGCGGTGATTGACCGCGGCGACCTGCCTACGTTTGTGGATCGGGTGCTGGCCACTACCAGCGGTAAGCCGATTGACGCGGTGATGGATTTAGTCGGTGGTGATATGACCGATTTGTTTATCGACACCATGATTGTCGATATGCAGAGCCGCCAAACCTATCCACGTCTTTCAATTGCAGGCGCGAGTGGCGGTAACCTTAGCGAAATCATGTGGACGCGTATTTACCTTTATCAGGTCCAGATATTTGGCGTTTCTCACGGTACCCGGGAAGAAGCCGAGCAGCTTATTGATTGGATTCGCCATGGTGAGCTCAAGCCGGTCCTTCACGCCGCTTTCAAGCTTTCAGAGCTGCATGCCGCCGAACGCTATTTTGTTAATCGAGGCAGCAATTATCTCGGTAAGATCGTCATCGTGCCCGATGCGCAGTGGGATGCCCATGGCGCTCCTTTTGCCCTAACGAACGCTCAGGAGCAACGCCCTTGAAAAATATCCATACACTTCAATTGATGGATACCCATGCAGGCGGCGATGTTAGCCGGATTGTAACGGGAGGGATTGATGCCCTGCCGGGGGCGACCGTACGGGAACAAATGGAGTACCTGCGCGACGATGCCGATGGCCTGCGCAGACTGCTGTTGGAAGAGCCTTACGGTATTCCAGAAATGTCGGTCGATCTGCTGGTACCCGCTACACATCCTGAGGCAGCGGCGGGCTACATTATTATGGAAGTGATGGGCTATCCGATCTATTCAGGCTCCAACACGTTATGTACCGCTACCGCCGTGCTTGAGGCTGGCATCGTGCCCAAGCAGGAAGGTATCCAGCGCTTTGCTCTGGAAGCGCCGGCAGGCCTGGTACACATAGAGGCGCGCGTGCATAACGGGGTGGTGGAGTCGGTTACCTGCGAAGGCCTGCCAAGCTACATTGATACCTACCGCGATACGATTCAGGTGCCGGGTATCGGCGCAGTGACGTACTCCATTGCCTATAGTGGCGGCTTTTACGCGCTAGTGGACGCCACCGAGCTTGGCTTTAAGCTGATTCGTGAAGAAGAGCAGGCACTTTCAGCCTGCGCGCATAAAATCGTGGAAGCACTGCAAGCCCAGCGCGGTTTTTCACACTACACGCTGGGCGATGTCGGCCCGCTACCGTTTTTGCACTTTATGGGGCCTGAAGAGCAGGTGGGTGAGGGCTATTTTCGCTCGCGCTCAACAACCTACGTGCACCCAGGCGTGATTTGCCGCAGTACCACCGGCACGGGTACTTCCGCCCGTTTAGCGCTGATGAACTATGAAGGCCGCCTCAACGTAGGCGATAAGCTTGAAACAGTGTCGCTGCGTGAAACCGGATTTATTGGCACGTTTACCGGAACGCATCAGGAAGGCGCGTATCAGGTCGTTGAAAACACAATTACCGGACGCAGCTACGTGCTTGCTCAGTCGGATATAGTGATTAACTGTGATGACCCGCTGGTGGCCTGTGGTGAGTTGCACCATATTTTGAGCGACCGCCATGCCGCTAAGTCGGGTAGCTAGCCTCGGCTCGCTATATACCCCTTCGCTTCTAAGCGCTCCCATACCGGGGCCTTTTCGGCTTCGGTCATTTGGCTCCAATAGGCAATTTCATCCAGCGTGCGTCCACAACCCTGACATGTGTTTGCCGGGTCTAACTGGCAGTGCTGAATGCAGGGGGAAAGCGGTCGGGAAACAATTGTCATGCGAGGCTCAATATACTGTGTAACGCTTATGAAGTGGAAACCTTACCACGTAGCGATTTGATTTTGCCTTTGCGGGTTTTATGGTCAACACGGCGTCGCTGGGAGCCTTTTGTCGGCTTAGTAGGACGGCGTACTTTCTGCTGCTTGGTCGCACTGATGATCAGTTCTTTCAAGCGCGTAAGGGCGTCTTCTTTATTAAGCTCCAGCGTGCGATAGCTTTGCGCCTTGATAATTACCACGCCCTCTTTACTGATGCGCTGATCATTAAGCGCCATCAAACGTTCTTTATAAAACGCAGGCAGCGTAGAGCGTAAAATATCAAAGCGTAAATGCACCGCTGACGCCACTTTGTTGACATTCTGGCCACCAGCACCCTGGGCTCGGATTTGGCTAATATCGATTTCCCAGTCGGCGAGGGCAACATGGTTGGAAATAGTGAGCATCCAGTCCTCTGTGTCACACGTGAGTTATAAGGCTAGCACAGTTAACACAGAGGAGCGTGCAACCGCGGGGGTCAAGAGGCGAGGTTAGTGACCGGATCACCGCTAATAAAGGCATTTAAATTTGCAAAGGCATCGCCGAAATAAAGCTCATAGCTATCTTTTTCGACATAACCCACGTGAGGGGTCGCCAGGCAATTGGGCAGTTGAATGAGCGGATCATCATGCGTGGGTTCACTGTCGAAAACATCGACCGCCGCACGCCCGGGCCTGCCTGCCTTTAGAGCACTGACCAAAGCGCCTGGGGCAATTAACGGTGCGCGGCTGGTGTTGACCAGAAGGGCGGTGGAGTTCATGCGGGCAAGGTGATGTGCAGTGACTATACCGCGGGTCTCATCATTCAGGCGCAGGTGTAAGCTCAGCACATCGGCGCGTTGAAAAAGATCATCCTGGCTCTCGGCAACCGTTAAACCCGCCTCAAGCGCGCGTGCCTGAGTGCCTTCGCGGCCCCATACCAGCACGTTCATCTCGAATGCCTGGGCGTAGCGGGCCACTAGGCTGCCTATTTTTCCGAAACCGAAAATCCCCAATGTGCGTCCCTTCAGCCCGGTACCTAGCGTTTGCTGCCAGTGGCCAGCTTTAAGATTGGCTACTTCTTCAGGTATGTGACGCATGGCTGATAGGATCAGCCCCCAAGTCAATTCAGCTGCCGCGTAGGGTGAGCCTTTACCCGCCATTACCGTGATGCCACGGCGCTGGCAGGCCTTGAGATCCACATGGGCTGCGCCGCCGCCGGTTTGGCTAATCACTTTTAAGTTGGGTAAGCGTTCCAGGAGCTCTGCAGTGATAGGAGTACGCTCACGGATGAGTACTAACGCATCTGCTGTCTGAAAGCGTTCGACTAGCGCCTCCAGATCGGTCAGCGTATCGTGATAAACCGTTACGTCATGCCTGCTCAGTGCAGCAAAGGCATTAAGGTGACGCACACAGTCCTGATAATCATCGGCAATCACGATCTTCATTGGCAGGTCCTTGGTCGGTGTAAAATCATCATAAACGCAGCGCCGATAGCGTGCTGTTATAAAGTGATACTACCCTTACGTTTGGCAATCAAGGAGCAATGAATGAGCGACTATTTATTAGAGGATTCTCCGTTAAGCGCTGGGATTATTTATCGCCTGCTCTCAGGAAGTATCTGCCCACGCCCGATTGCGTGGGTAGCCACTCAAGGTACCAGTGGGAAGGACAATCTTGCGCCCTTTTCGTTTTTCAATGTGGCAAGCGTGACCCCGCCTGTCTTGGCTTTTTCGCCACTTCTAGATGGCAGCGGGCAGCCGAAAGATACAATTCGCAATCTAGAGGAATTGCCGGAATGCGTGGTGCATATTGGTAGTGAAGCGCTGATCGAAGCGCTGAACACAACTAGTGCCAGCCTGCCCAGAGAGGAAGATGAGTTTACGCTTGCAGGGCTTGAGAAAGCGCCAATGTCAGGCGTTTCAGTGCCGCGTATCGCAGCATCCCCAGTTGCCTTTGGTTGCAAGCTTTATGAGTTGATTCGCTTTGGCGACCAGCCTTTGGCGGGTACGCTGGTGTTGGCGCAGATAGTGTCTATTCATATCGATGACGCCGTATGGGATGGCCGTCATGTAGATATCGATTTACTCAAGCCTATTGGCCGGCTAGCGGGTAGTGACTACGCTCGTGCAACCGACCGCTTTGCTATTGAGCGTCCGGCTTAATCTAGCAAGCCTGCACTGAGCTATGTCTGAAGCTATTTCAGGTTCTATATCCGTTTCTATATCAGGTTCTATGTCTCGGGCCAAAACAGCCTGGTGCTTAGGTCAGAAACGCTTTCAATACAATTCTTATAAAGCAATCGCTAACTTAAGTATAAATAAGCTTTAGTTAAACTACTCCCTGCCGATAC
>NZ_JBQTDC010000017.1:0-84879 GCF_052353045.1 Halomonas sp. AOP7-B1-5
TGGCAACTGTTAGCGGCTGAATAGCACTATGTAAGAAAATCTTCTTCAGTTTTACTTTCATATTACCTTTCATCAAGAGTGATCCCTATTGCGTAAAACGCTTATCAAGCAATGGAGTCGCCACTTTCACCACCCCGTTGCACTTTCATGGAGCCATACGCTTAGTAATCTCATTAAATACAAGACTAATATTTTATTTACTTCAATAGTTTATTAGAAATTGTGCTATTGAGACTAATGAAAATTACCTAGCAAGAAAGCGTATCAAACAAAAGTTACGCTAAATTTACAAGATGAAAACAAAAATAAACATTTTTTATAGCGCAGCCGTTTCTGGTTTTCTCTGAAGTTGCTGCAGCGCCAATCCTAATAAAATGAAAAACAATCCCACAAAGGTAGAAGGCAGAAGCGGCTCATCAACGACTAGATAGAGCAGTAGCAACGAAACCGGCGGGGAAAGAAAAATGAGCGTTGAGACTTTAGCCGTGCGCGAGACCTTGTGAACCGCCATCTGCCATAAGACGAACGCGATCCCCATTTCAAACAGCCCAACATACACACCCGCCCCGACGGCTTTCCAGCCATGCCATTGAAAACCCGGCCCGATTAACAACAGCGCGGTCAAGATGGGCAGTCCTACAGTAAAGTTCTGCCACTGCCCCACTAATGGCGGCCGCTCGTCGCGTGCGTTGAGCAGCCAATAAAGCGCCCATAGAAGCGTGGAGCTTAATGCCAGTAACACGCCAAGCGGATCTTCAAACGACATATTGAATACCGCACCGCGTGTTGCAATCACCCAGACGCCTGCATAGGCCACTAAGCCTGCGACAATATCCATGCGCGTTAGCCGTTGCCCTAGAATAGGAACCGCTAAAAAGGCCATCGCTAGCGCCCACGTATAGTTAAGGGCCATGGCCTCTTGCCCAGGCAGACGGTCGTAAGCGGCAAACAGTACCAGATAGTAAGCGACGGGATTCATAACGCCTGCCCATAAGGCCGTTTTCCATCCGCTATTGAGCGCCTGCCTCATGGTGCCCTGTTTGAGTACCAAGCCTCCCATCAACAGCCAGGAAACCACCGCGGCAAGCCACATCAGCTCAAGTGGAGTCATCCAGCCAAGGCCGACTTTAAATGCTGTCGCTACCGTTGACCAAAGCCCAACAGCACCTAACCCATAGAGAATAGCTTGCCGATCCTGGCTCATCGGTCGATATGCCCCAAGTCGCGGCTCGGCTCGATCTGATCACGAACACGCTGCTTGAGCACTTTGCTATCGGGGAAGCCACCATCACGCTTGCGCTCCCACATCAACGTATCATCACACCAGATTTCAAAGGTGCCGCCGTGCGAAGGCGCAAGCGCTACCTCCTCCAAGCTTTCGCCAAAGGTAGAAAGTAACTCCTGGGCATACCAAGCGCTGCGTAAAAGCCACTGGCACTGCGTGCAGTAGCGAATTTTAATCCGTGACACGCTTAAGCTCCTTCTCAGTATAATGTGGTGGTTTCTTACTGCATTTTGTCACCCTAGGGTAGTAACCGCCAAGGAACAGCAATGGCTGAACGCAATATTTCTCAAACGCGTCTTTTTGAAAGGCTGACAGGTGATGAAGATAACCGCCTGTGTGACGACATCCCAGAGCAAGCCTGCTCTGAGCAGCCGCACAACTTTTTCCTGCATTTATGGGCATCGCTGGGTAATAAGCTTGCCGATGAGCTCTCAAGCGCTCGTTTAGTTCTCCCCTGGCTAATGGGGATCATTGGCGCTCCGATATGGATGGTGGGTCTACTGGTACCTATCCGTGAATCTGGCGCCCTGCTGCCTCAGGTCTTTGTAGCAGGCTTTATTCGCCTAAAACCCAAGCGAAAAGGCGTATGGGTGGCGGGCGCGGTACTTCAGGCATTGGCCGCGTTAATACTTGCCGTGCTCGCCCTTACCGGTCGGGGTAGTCTAGGCGGCGCTGGCGTTTTAATTGTTTTAATACTGCTGTCATTAGCGCGCGGCCTTTCTTCTATCGCCAGTAAAGATGTTATGGGCAAAACCATTGCCAAACGCCGTCGCGGTACGCTGATGGGATGGAGTGGAAGCGTGGCAGGCGGCGCCACGCTGGCAGCGGGCGGCGTACTTATGCTGCTGGGTGATCGTCCCGGAAATACTGCCCTGGCGGTTTTGTTAAGTGTGGCGGCACTTAGCTGGTTATTGAATGCTTTTTGTGCGGCGCGAATTAAAGAAGTACCCGGCGCGGTTGATGGTGGAGAAAATGCCTGGGGTAGCGTTAAGCTTGGCTTATCGCTGTTAAAAAAAGACCGTACGTTTCTGCACTTCAACGTGGCCAGAGCCCTCCTGCTTTCCAGTGCATTAGCCCTGCCCTACATTGCCCTACTTGGCCAGCAGCAAAGCGGCTCTGAACTCAGTGGGCTAGGCCTGCTGGTAGTGGTTTCAGGGCTTGCCGGGATGGTCGCAAGCCCCATCTGGGGAAAACTGGCCGACCAATCCAGCCGTCGCGTTATGCACAACGCCGCTATTGGCACGGTTGCCTGCTGCTTGCTCGGTGCAAGCTTTGCTTGGCTACCCGGCACTTGGACCCAAAGCGTTTGGCCGTATGCCGTGGTTTATGCACTGCTGGTCATCGTTCACCATGGCGTCCGTTTGGGACGTAAAACGTATATTGTGGATATGGCGAGCCAAGATGATCGTGCACTTTACGTTGCGCTTTCCAACACGCTGACAGGCGTATTAATGCTGCTGGTAGGTGGCGTTATCGGCGGCTTGGCGCAGTGGCTGGGCAGCGCAGCATTACTTTTGCTGCTAGCCTTAACCGCAGTTGGCGCGATACTCAGCGCACAGAAATTACCCGAGGTCGAACAACAATCATGATTGCAATGAACCGCAACGCTCGCCATCATGGCAAGCGTATGGCAGCGATATGCGGATAGTTTGCTATTCTAGAATAGATAAGTGATTTGAAATGCCGCTTAGCTCCTGCGCTGATACACAGCGCCATGGCTACGGAAGAACCGAAGCAGCAACAGGAATCCCTTGATGAAACGATCTCCCCTGATCAGCCCCGAATTACTTGAACGTATTATTGATGCTTCCCAGGACGGCATTGTTGTTGCCGAGCAGGAAGGCGATGAAAATATCCTCATTTATGTCAACAAAGGGTTTGAGCGCTTGACGGGTTATAGCGCCGACGAAATTCTGTACCGCGACTGTCGTTTTCTACAAAACGATGACCGTGACCAAGAGGCGCTTAACGTTATTCGTGATGCGTTAAAGAATCTGCAGCCTTGTCGTGAAGTTCTGCGTAACTACCGCAAAGATGGCTCGATGTTCTGGAATGAACTCTCCATGACGCCCGTATTCGATGAGGCCGATCACCTCATGTATTTTATTGGCGTACAAAAAGATGTCACTGAACGCGTTGAAGCCCAGCTTGCGTTAGCGAAATTACAAGACAATCAAACCACCCCTAGCAAAGCACACGCATAATAAAATCCGGACTAATACTTGACCTTCACCCCAAGTGGCGTTATATAGCGGCTAGGCGCTATTTTAGCGTTTGGCGCTTCTCTTAAAAGAAGCCGTTGTGATGCCGGTTCGCCGGCTTGGGTTGGAGGGCATACCATGAGCCGTGACCCCTTAAATCGTGAAAATTTTTCAGCGGAAGGTCATGAAGCTGAAGAGTTCGATAATCTTGATGCTGTGAATGACGAACACTACGGCAAGCACAAGCCTAGCAAGGCTGATTCGCTACGCGCTCGCCGTCAGGTAGAAGCCTGGCTTGAAGAACGTCGCCTGCAGCGTGCCATAGAAGATGACTGGGACGCTTAAGCCAAGGCAGCGCTTAATGCTTAGAGAGCCTGATTTTAAAAGCTATCAGCGCCTTGCTTTCCCAAGCACCAGATTCGCAATACCGTTTTTAACAGCACAGCGCTATGTCATTCCCGGCGCTTTCTGGCCTTTCCAAGCGTAGGGCACTATCATTTGAGCCCTACTCAGCACTTTGCTGTCGTTTTCATCAACCTAATGGATTTCCATGGCGCAATACGTATTCACCATGAATCGGGTTGGCAAAGTCGTGCCGCCCAAGAAACAAATTCTCAAGGATATATCGCTGTCGTTTTTCCCGGGTGCCAAAATTGGCGTGCTGGGCCTGAACGGTTCTGGTAAATCCACGCTGCTGCGCATTATGGCCGGTGTCGATAAAGAGTTTGAAGGTGAAGCTCGTCCGATGCCGGGTATCAATGTAGGTTACCTTCCTCAGGAGCCGCAGCTCGACGATGAGAAGAACGTCCGCGATACGGTTGAGGAAGCGCTCGGTGCCATTAAAGAGGCACAAGAGAAGCTAGATGCCGTGTACGCAGCCTACGCTGAACCTGATGCCGACTTCGATGCCCTGGCAAGCGAGCAGGCACGCCTTGAAAACATGATCGAAGCAGCCGACGCGCACAACCTTGAGCGTAAGCTTGACGTTGCCGCAGAAGCGCTGCGCTTACCGCCCTGGGACGCTAAAGTCGGCAACCTATCAGGTGGTGAGCGCCGCCGCGTTGCCCTGTGCCGCCTGCTGCTTTCAAGCCCGGACATGCTGCTGCTCGATGAGCCAACCAACCACCTGGACGCCGAATCAGTTGCCTGGCTGGAGCGCTTCCTCCATGACTATAACGGTACCGTAGTGGCGATCACCCACGACCGTTATTTCCTGGATAACGTTGCCGGCTGGATTCTGGAACTTGACCGCGGCCAGGGCATTCCGTTTGAGGGTAACTACTCTCAGTGGCTGGAGCAGAAAGAGCACCGTCTGACTCAGGAAGCCAAGCAGGAAGCCTCGCGTCAAAAAGCCATCAAGCAAGAGCTCGAGTGGGTTCGCAGTAACGCGAAAGGTCGTCAGGCAAAAAGCAAAGCGCGCCTTAATCGCTTTGAAGAAATGCAGTCGGGCGACTTCCAGAAGCGTAACGAAACCAACGAGATTTATATTCCGCCTGGCCCGCGCCTGGGTGACAAGGTCATCGAATTTCATAACGTTACCAAGCGCTTCGATGACAAGCTGCTTTACCAGGATCTATCGTTCACCATTCCCCAGGGCGCGATCGTAGGCATTGTTGGGGGTAACGGTGCGGGTAAATCCACCCTCTTCAAGCTGGTAACGGGCCAAGAGCAGCCGGACGCGGGTGAAGTGGTCATCGGGGAAACCGTTGATATTGCTTATGTCGAGCAGCTTCGCGATGCGCTGGATGACAAGCAGACTGTTTGGCAGGCGGTATCTGGCGAGCAGGATATCCTCAACATCAATGGTTACGAAGTCTCTTCGCGCGCCTACGTTGGTCGTTTCAACTTTAAGGGTAACGACCAGCAAAAGCGCCTGGATGAACTTTCAGGCGGTGAACGTGGACGTTTGCAGCTTGCCCAAACCCTCAAACAGGGCGCCAACGTGCTGCTGCTGGATGAGCCCTCAAACGACCTGGATATCGAAACGCTACGCGCACTGGAAGAAGCCCTGCTGGCATTCCCAGGCTGCGCCATGGTGATTTCTCACGATCGCTGGTTCTTAGATCGTATTGCTACGCATATTCTGGCTTTTGAAGGTGACTCAGAAGTCGTCTTCTTCGACGGTAATTACACCGATTATGAAGAAGATCATAAAAAGCGGGTAGGTAACGACACGCCCAAGCGCATGAAGTATAAGCGTATCGATGCGTAATACGCTTTAGCGCCTGCCAGTATGCAAAAAGCCCCATAATGGGGCTTTTTGTTCATCTGGTTTTGGCTGAATCAATACGTTAGCGACGGCGTCCGGTAAATAACGACACTACGAACAGAATTAAAAACAGAACAAATAAAATTTGCGCGATGGTTGACGCAACACCTGCAATACCCGAAAAACCGAGCACACCTGCGATAATCGCAATAATCAAAAAAAGCATCGCATTGCCTAGCATCGTCTCTCTCCTTTTCCTTGGTGACGCTTTTCCACTTAAAAGCGTACGTTACCTTACGTACGACCTGCTTTGACAAAATTAAGCTTTGGCGATAATCCGCTATTCGTCAAGAAATTAACAATACGTTTATCGTTGCGCTTACGTACGTTTTTAGTACTTACGCCCACCTCAAAACATGACGCTTTTAAAACTATGTTTTTAAAACATGGTTTTAAAACATTGTTTTAAAAATAGTAAGCGCCTTTGGTCAACCCTTGAGCCACAAAACGCATACCCCATTTAATCGGCGCGGGAAAACGTAAGCCGCCCGCCTCAATGGCCTGATGCGCATGGTGTGCCTCATCGGTGGCCATCTGGCGAAGTAATGCCTGGGAGCGCTGATCGCCCTCGATCAACCGGGCTTGCTGCAGCTCAAAGTGCTTACCAGCCACCTCTTGGGTCGCCGCCACCATTCCTAGGCTAAGGCGGTCGCTGGTCACGCCGGATAGAGCGCCTGCTGCGTAGGCTGATGCATAGAAAAGCGGAGTGAAGTGGCTTGTCCGGCTGTTTAGCTGCATCAGACGCTCTTCACACCACGCCAAATGATCAAACGCTTCAGCCGCGGACTGCTCCATTTGCAGACGCGAGTGAGGCAGCGCCGCAGTGGCGCTCTGTCCTTGGTAGAGGCCTTGATTAAACACGCTGATCAAGTGGTTGGTGCGCATTAACCCAGCGGTGTGGCGGCGCTCATGTGTGTCAAACGCGAGATCCTCTACCTTGCCAACCGGGTGATTACGCTGCGACTTGGCGGCGTTAGGGATCAGCGAGCGTAGCGCAGTATCGAACTGATGAATAACGTAATCAGACCGACTAAGTTGACGCTTCATGGCTTACTCCGCTTATCGACAAAAAGGGAAGTC
The DNA here is from genome assembly GCF_052353045.1 of Halomonas sp. AOP7-B1-5. NCBI lineage: Bacteria > Pseudomonadati > Pseudomonadota > Gammaproteobacteria > Oceanospirillales > Halomonadaceae > Halomonas > Halomonas sp. AOP7-B1-5. The sequence continues at coordinate 6,836 of NZ_JBQTDC010000017.1, forward strand.
AAATAAACAATGGCGGTTTAGCCTGCAGGCCAGGTGAATTGACGCCCACCGAGCAGGTGCATATGGATATGGTAGACCGTCTGCCCGCCCTTTTCGTTGCAATTCATCACCACACGGTAGCCGTCATCGGCAAAGCCCTGCTGCTTGGCAAGCTGGGCGGCGGTGAACTGCAAACGTCCGATTAGCGCCAGGTCGTCTTCCTGAATATCGTTTAGGGTGGCAACGTGCTTTTTGGGAATAATCAGCTGGTGAGTGGGTGCCATGGGGCTAATATCGTTAAAGGCGAGAACGTGATCGTCTTCATATACGATATCAGCTGGAATCTCACGATTGATAATTTTACAGAACAGACAATCCATACCCACTCCTTGTTATCGTTACATCTTATCGCTCGGCATTTTGCCAAAACGGTTAGCGAAAGCGGCGCTGTGACAATAGATGGCGTACCAGCGGTGCTAAAATCAGCTCCATAGCCAATGACATTCGCGCCCCAGGCACCACCAGCGTATGAGGCCGAGTCATGAAGGCGTCCTTGATCATTGCCAGCAACCAGGGAAAATCCACCGTTGAAGGATCACGAAACCGAATCACCACGAAGGATTCAGCATCGGTCGGAATATCCTGTACTTCAAAGGGGTTTGAGGTGTCCACGGTAGGCACACGCTGAAAGTTGATATGCGTACGTGAAAACTGCGGCTGGATATAGCGCACATAGTCATTCATTCGCCCCAGAATAGTATCGATAACTGCCTCCTGGGAATAACCACGCAGCTTGGTATCGCGGTCGATTTTCTGAATCCACTCAAGATTCATGGTCGGCGCGACCCCAACCAGCAGGTCCACATGGCGGGCAATATCGTAATCTTCCGTTACCAGGCCGCCGTGCAAGCCTTCATAGAACAATAGGTCGGTGCCACACGGCAGCGACTGCCATTCGGTAAACGTGCCGACCCGGTAACCCGCCTCAATTTTCTGCTTATCTTCTGCATGAATATAGTGTCGGAAGGTGCCCGAACCATGCTCGCCATACTCAATAAAAAGACCTTCAAGGCGATCCAGCAGATTGGCTTCTACGGCGAAGTGGGAAAGCTCATCCTTACGCTCAGGCTCTTCACGAAACATACGATGAAGGTCGTCACGCGTATAGCGGTGAAAGGCGTCACCATCCACCACGGCGGCGTGCACATCTTCGCGTAAAAACATGCGCTCAAAACTTCGCCTAACGGTCGTGGTGCCTGCCCCTGACGAGCCCGTCACGGCGATAATCGGATATTCGCGTGACATTAAGCGCCCCTTGCCTGGGTCAAAGCCTGTTTGACTGGCGTAGGCACCTCGACAGGCTGACCAGCCTTCATGTCGATAAGCAGTTGGTTAACGCGGGCCGTCGCCACAATGCGCTTTTCGTCGCTGGTTAAAACACGCTGATAAACGGTTAATGCCTTGCCCTGTGGCTCGGGTACTGCGGTTTCAATAACCAACGCTTCAGGCCAACGCGCTTCGCTTTGATACTGCACGGCTAAATCAGCCACTATGCTAGGATAGCCGTGCAAATCCCACTCTGGTAAATCAAGTGCAGCAAACGCCTGAACCCGGGCCTCGTGCAACAGTGACACCAAGGCATCGTGGCCCAGGTGCCGCCCGTAGTTCATGTCGGTTATCCGCACCGTTAGGGGGTGACGATGAATGATCGCTTCAGCGGGAAAATCCAGCTTTACACGTTCCATGCCTGCTTCCTTCCGGTGATGATCGTTATCGGTTGTTATGTTTGCTGCTTAGTCGTTACTTCGCCACTTCGCGCGCAATAGCACGATAAGCGATATCACGACGATACTCGGCCCCTTCCCAGTGAATCTCTTTCACGCCCTGGTAAGCCTGTTGCTGCGCCTCGGAAACACTATCACCCAGTGCCGTTACACACAGCACGCGACCGCCTGAGGTAGTAATCTCGCCCTGAGCGTTTTGAGTCGTGCCCGCATGAAAAACCTTGCTATGCTGCTCGGCTTTTTTAAAGCCATGGATCACATCGCCTTTGCGATAGCTGCCTGGATATCCACCGGCGGCCATCACAATGCCCACGGCGGCGCGCGGGTCCCAATGACACGCTTTATCCGCCAGCTGCCCCTTTGCACCAGCTAGGCAAAGCTCAGCGAGATCAGATGTTAAGCGCATCATGATCGGCTGAGTTTCTGGGTCACCAAAGCGGCAGTTGTACTCGATCACTTTAGGCTGGCCCGTCTTATCAATCATTAACCCAGCATATAGAAAGCCCGTATAGGCGTTGCCTTCAGCCGCCATCCCTTGAACGGTGGGAACAATCACCTGCTCCATAATGCGGGCATCAATTTCGGGCGTAACAACAGGGGCTGGGGAATAAGCGCCCATGCCACCCGTGTTGGGACCAGTATCGCCGTCATAGGCACGCTTATGGTCCTGGCTGGTGGCCATAGGCACAATGTTTTCACCATCGACCATGACAATGAAGCTTGCCTCTTCACCTTCCAGAAATTCTTCAATCACCACACGGGCGCCTGCATCGCCAAACGCATTGGCTTCGAGCATGTCGCGAATAGCCGCTTCGGCTTCCACTTCGCTCATGGCAACAATAACGCCTTTACCGGCTGCCAGCCCGTCAGCCTTGATGACGATAGGCGCGCCGACCTTTTGCAAATAGGCCAGTGCAGGCTCTACCGCCGTAAACGTTTGATAATCAGCAGTGGGGATAGCATGGCGCGCCAGAAAGTCCTTGGTAAACGACTTGGAGCCTTCAAGCTGCGCTGCCGCCTGAGTAGGGCCAAAGATAGTCAGGCCTGCAGCCTGAAAGCGGTCAACCACGCCCTCAACCAAGGGTGCTTCGGGGCCTACCACGGTCAAACCAATACGCTCGTTAAGCGCAAAGGCTTCCAACCCGGCTAAATCAGTGGCCGCTATATCAACATTGGTCAGTTTATCTTCCGTGGCGGTGCCGGCATTGCCCGGCGCCACAAACACCTGCTCAACATTCTGGGATTGCGCCAATTTCCACGCCAGCGCGTGCTCACGGCCACCGCCACCTATCATCAAAACCTTCATGTTCTTCCTTCTCGAACGGGAGAGCGATTATGCGCCGCATTATGCCACAACGAGGCCTCTCTTGGCGTCAGGAGGTTTTATCCTCTTCATTGCTATCGCTGGGCGGCGGAGATTGGTTCATCGTATTCTGCCAAAAGCGCATATTTTCTTCGGCCAGCTCACGCATAAACTCCATAGGCGTATGGCGCATGGCTTGCTTCCATTGACTCTGCAGGCGCTTTTGCTGCTCAAGCATAAGCTGCGTGCCCTGCTCAAGATAGCGCGCCAGCGGCAGCGGAGACGACATATCATAAACCCGAATCAGCTGCGCGAGCAGATCGTTAGAAAACACCTCGGCGTTATTATCCGACTGCTCCTGCTCAATAATGATCGAGAGTAAAATGGTACGCGTCAGGTCTTCCCCGCTTTTCGCATCTTCAACCCGAAACGGCTCTTCTTCAATGATTAAACAGCGCAGATCCTCAAGCGTTACATAACGGCTTTGCTGAGTATCGTACAACCGGCGGTTGGCATACTTACGAATTACGCGCACAGCGCATCTCCTTAAACGCGATAGGGGGTGCCCCCAATGGTATTATTGTGCCTGCACCACGCACCCATGCAAACCATGTGAGTAGATTAGTGCGGAACAGCGTGCCAATCCTTTGACCAATAGATGCCGCTTATGAATTTGATTTTGCTTCATCCCAGTGACCTCGACCAGCAAGGCTACGCACGCATCAGCGATCCGCGCAGGCTAGCGCACTTGCGTGATATCCACCGTGCAACGCCCGGCAGCCGGTTAACAGTGGGGGTTCAAGACGGCTCGATGGGCAAGGCACAGCTTATCGAACTCACCCGCGAGCAGGCGGTGTTTGCATTAGATTCTTTAACTGATGTCGCCCCACCCGCACTGCCCGTTCATCTGGTGCTCGCCCTGCCTCGTCCTCGCATGCTGGCGCGAACGCTTGAGCATGTCACGGCGCTCGGGGTAAAAGAGATTACGCTACTGCATACCAAACGGGTAGAGAAAAGCTACTGGCAGTCACCTGAACTCCTGCCTGAAAAAATTCAGCAACATCTGATATTAGGATTAGAGCAGGCACGCGATACCCAGCTGCCTAATGTGATTTTAAGCAAAGGATTTCGGCCGTTTATCGAAGAGCAATTACCTGACCTGCTTCGTGAGCATCGTGGCCTGGTGGCTCATCCGGGCATGCCTATGGCCTGCCCGCGAGGTATTAGCGAAAAGATCTTGCTATTAGTGGGCCCTGAGGGTGGATTCATTCCATGGGAAGTTGAAAAGCTGCTAGAGGTAGGCTGCGAAGGTATGCACTTGGGCCCCCGCATTCTGCGCGTAGAAACAGCCGTGACGGCGTTACTCGCCCGGCTGTTTTAAACGCTTTTAGCTAATCTACTAGGATTGTTCGTCTTCTGGGTCATGCTTAACCACGGTCGCGTCTTCGCCACATACAGGCTCTTGCTGGAACGTGCTACGCACATCCAGAAGGCCTAAATGGCTGATGGTGCGCCGACCCAACAACAGCGGGTAGAGCATTTCCTCGCGATCACGAAGGCTAAACTGCTCTTCGTAAATCGTATCGCCCATACACACGTTCATCAGGACCACCGGCCGCTCATCGCGCCCACCTGCGCCGCGTACCGACTGTTCGCGGTAGAGCGGCCGCTCAAGACGGTCGCTAAATTCTTCTCCGCTGTCCTGATCCTCAAGCTTCAAGCGAAATCGCACCCAATCCTCGCCGTCTTTCTCGAACATTTCGATATCACGCGCATCAAGCGACGAGGTGAGAGCACCGCTATCCAGCTTAGCTTTTACCATGATGCCCCACGGCTCTATGGTGGCATTTTCAACCCAGCCAAACACTTGCTCATCACTAGCAACGGCACTAGCCGTTAAAGCACTCGCCAGCAAACCACCTGCCAGCATTTTTTCCACAAACCTCATAGCATCGTCCTTGGTGAAATAAGAGATTAATCGTTTTTTTAGCGCGCCTGCCGCAGTCGTTCAAGAAGCGACTGGGTAGCAAATGCATCCGGCGTTAGCCCTTGCTGACGCTGGAAGGCGCGCAGCCCTTCACGGGTATTGGGACCCATGACTCCATCAGCCCCGCCTACCCCGTAGCCTGCGTCATTCAAGCGTTGCTGAAGCTCTTTGACATCATCGCGGGTTAAAGCTGCCTCTCCTCTTGGCCATGACTGCTGGATGCCGGCCCCCCCAGCAATTTTATCGGCCAGTGTGGCGACCGCCAAGGCATAGCTGGTGGCGTTGTTGTAACGTAAGATCGCCCGGAAGTTAGGCCCTACGACAAACGCAGGTCCTTGCGCGCCAGCGGGAATAACAATCGCTGCGCTCTCAAAATCAGGCAGCTCGCCCTCCAAAGCACGAACGCCCTGTCGGCTCCATTCAGCACTGCTGAGCCGTTCGGTTTGGGAATAATCAAACGACGCTGGCAGTACAACCTCAACACCCCACGGCTGACCGGTTTGCCAACCCGCCCGAGCCAGGTAATTAGCGGTCGAGGCCATCACGTCTGGAATGCTGCCCCAGATATCGCGGTGCCCGTCGCCATCGCCATCTACGGCATAGGCTTCGAAACTGCTGGGAATAAATTGAGTATGTCCCATGGCGCCTGCCCAGGAACCTTTCATGCGCTCGGCAGAAATATCGCCCTGCTCAATAATGCGCAGGGCAGCTAGTAGCTCGCCGCGGGCAAAGTCTCGTCGGCGCCCATCGTAGGCCAGGGTAGCCAGCGCCTCGATAGTTGAAAAGTCGCCAAAGTTACTGCCGTAATTACTTTCGATGCCCCAAATGGCGACAACAATTTCTGCAGGCACACCAAAGCGTTGCTGCATCTCCAAGGCCGTTTGGCGGTTCTCTTCAAACCGCTCACGACCGGTATTGACGCGCGTATCGGAGGCGGCTGAATCAAGATACTCCCAAATGGGGCGCACAAATTCAGGCTGATAGCGATCTAGTTCAATGACGCGATCACGATAACGCACGCCATTTAGCGCCGTTGCCAGTGTTGCCTCGCTAATCCCTTGAGTGGCCGCAAAGCGACGGAACTCATTTAGCCATTGCTCAAAATTGGCGTAGCGCAGCTCTTGGGCTCCGCGTGCATCCACTTCCGTCATTAGCTGGGGATTGGCTTGCAGGCTACCGCTCAGCAGCATGGACAGCAGCCCTGCGGAAAGCGTTAGCGACGTATGGCTAACCACACGGCGCAGCGGTAAATCGATCTTCAACGACATGGCATCTATCCTTGAGCAGTCCTTAGCATGCCTGATGATGGCCTAGAAAATAGGCAGATACTAGCCTTTCTCTCTAATTCCCGCAGGCCCTTATTGCCATGCTTTACTCGTCGGCTTCTTCCAGTTCAGTGCGTGCGATGAGCCAGCGCTGCCACTCCTCGGGCATTACGCAAGGCTCGGCAAATTGGGCTGGCGCGCTACACCACGGCTGATGGCGCTCAATCCCATAAGGAAGCGAATTCAGAGCTGGCAACCAGTAAGCCACATATAGGCCTTTCGGATCATAATGACTGGCTTGCTTAAGCACGTTGAAATAGCGGTTCTGGCGTGGATCACGTCCAACGCCCGCAATATAGCGCCAGTTGCTCCAATTGTTAGCTACATCATAATCAATCAAGCAGTGCTCAAACCACCAGGCGCCCAGTCGCCAATCAACGTTTAAATCTTTGACTAGAAAGCTTGCTGCATTTTGACGTGCACGGTTGGAAATCCAGCCCGTTTGGCGTAGCTCTAACATGGCCGCATCGACAAAAGGCATGCCGGTTGCCGATTCACGCCAGGCGTTAAACGCTGAACAAGGTGCCGGGAGGGCCTGCTCCCCAAAGAGCTTGGCACCTTCCAACTGTGCAACTAAATGAAAGTACTCACGCCATAAAAGCTCAAACGAGATCCAGTTACTCGATTCGTCGCGCCCATGCAGTGCCTCCCAATCGTTAACCGCATCATTTGCCTGACGCGCCGATAAACAGCCGCGAGCCAGCCAGGGAGAAAACCGCGTCGAAAAGTCGGCACCCAATAAACCGTTACGGGTTTTCTTATATTTGCCAGGACCATTTTGGCGCCAAATATAGTGCTGCAAACGCTCATGGGCAGCATTCTCACCGCCAACATACACAAAGCCCTGGCGCTCATCGGGTTGCCAGTTGGCCGAGTACTCACAGACTGATTTTAACGGTGGGAAACCACGAGAAGCATCTGGCCAGCCTGGCAGCGTCACGGGCGCGGCAAGCGCTTTAGGAGTAGTGCAATATTTTTCCACGCAGCGCCGAAAGGCAGAAAAGCTTTCCGGCAGCTCATCAAGCCCAAACGGAAGTGCGGCGCTATCGAACAGACGCCCACTTTCAACGCTATAAAGGCTCGACGTTTTAGGCAGCATTTGGGCTACTTTCTGAATCTGCTGAGCTTCTTCAAACCCTGCGTGCTGCGCTACTCGGACTTCCCGGGCCTGAAGCGAAGAGGCCATTTGCACGACAACCTCAGCGGGGTTACCAATACGTACCAGCAGGTCACTTCCTCGCTGTAAAAGCTCCCCGCGTAATTCCATTAAGCTTTGCCATAAAAACCGCAACCGGGCGGGGCCTATTCGGGGCGTGGTCTCCCCTTCTATCGCAGGCTCCAGCCACTTTTCATTAAGTACATAAAGACACAGAAGCTGATCAGGTTTTGAGGTGAATTGGAGCAGGGGGTTATCTGCGACACGCAAATCGTCTTGCAGCCAGACAATATCAATCGTGCTGTTCATGCTCTTGCCTCCTCGGCATGCTTTGCTGCTGGTTTCATAGCCGCAGCGCTTACTGCAATAGCGCACAGATTCCAGCAGCACACTTATCTTCTATTGAAGCTAAGCGTGGGTATTACTTTAAACGCCTATTTAATGCGTTAAATATTACGGGTAACGCCTGCACTTAATAGGGTTTTAAATGTGCTTGACGAATCAAAAACGTAGACATCATAACTTATACAGTACAATTATTGTACATAAGGATATTTTTTAAATTCAATGTCATCCCACCGAAATACTGCGTAAAAAAAGCCACCTTGGCGGTGGCTTGTTAAGGTTCATACTTAAAAAATCATTAGCGTTTGAAGCCATTAGTCCGGATCAGTTGCGCGTGGTTGGCGCTTAGCATTCTCATAGGTTTCCAGGCCGCTTTTCAATTCATGGGTCAGCGGGTCATAGTTAGGGCGCAGCTCATCTTTAACCGTACCGCTCCAAAGCCGTGAGCCAACAAAATAGCCCGCCCGACCAATAACATGTGCTGCTACCGGTGCGGTCATCAGGATAAAGACAATCACCGCGAACGAGCGGGCCACTACGCCAACCTCTGAAAAATGCATGGCCGCCGCCAGCATAATTAAAATAACGCCTAATGCCGCCGCCTTGGTGGTTGCATGCATACGCGTTAAAAGATCCGGTAAACGTAATAAGCCAACCGCTGCCAATAGCATAAACAAAGAGCCCGTCAGCAGAAGTGCGCCTTTAATTGCTTCAATCATCGCGTGGCCCTCCGCGTTCCAAAAAGCGTGCAAAACCGATGGCGGCTAAAAAACCCATTAGAGCAATCACAATGGCGGCATCCAGAAAACTTGCAACGCCTGACTGAATTGCATAAACGCCCACCAGCCCGACTACCGTGGTGGAAAACAGCTCAAGCGCTACCACGCGATCAGGCAGGCTTGGGCCGCGCACTACGCGCACAAAGGTCAGTATAAGCGCCAGCCCCATAATGACCTGACTAATTAACAGAACCGTATCCATTAGCGAAATAACTCCAGGGCTCGATGCTCCATTTCTTTCAAGTTGCGCCGCAGTTCTTCTTCATCATCCAGGAACATGGCATGTATATAGAGCACCTTGCGATCATCGGAGACATCCAAACTCAGCGTTCCAGGGGTTAATGAAATCAAGTTGGCGACCATGGTGATTTCCATTTCCGTGCGTGCTGAGAGGGGCATGGCGATCACCCCCGGCTGCATGTGCCAGGGCGGCGTTACAATATCAAACGCAACGCGCAGGTTAGCCTGCACAAGCTCTTTCATGAAAAATCCCAGAAAGCGGATAATCAGCGGTATGCGCGCCGGATATCCCTTGAGCGCGTTTACCTGCGGCTCAATAAGCACCAGGGCGATATAGCCAAATACCATCCCAACCAGCAGATTCAAGCCGGTAAAGTCGCCGCTCAGCAACACCCACGCCAACCCTAGCAGCAGGTTCCAGATAGCACCGGTCATGGAGTACCCTCCCCGCCACTCGTGTCCATTTCGGCTTGAGGATCATCTGCATTCAGCAGTGCCTCTTGGGCATTGGCTGCAACGTCCAGCACCGCCTCAATGTAGCCGTCCGGCTCAAACAGCTGATCACCGATGGTATTCATCACCAGCATGATCGGCTCGGCAAAAATACCAATTAAAAGTGAAAACAGCGCCAGCACAACCACCGGCAGATACATCATCCACAGGCTTGGCTTGATCAAGCGGCCGTCGTCGCCGCTTGGCGCGGCGGATACCGGCACAAGATTCTCCTCCGGCAGGCCTTTCCAGAATACCTCATTCCAGATCTTGACCATGGAATAGAGCGTCATCAGACCCACCGCCAATGCAATACCGGTCACCACATACGCTTCGGCCTCAATGCCCGCCCGCACGATCACGAACTTGGCAAAAAAGCCCGAAAGCGGCGGTACCCCGGCAAGTGAAAAGGCTGAGATAAAGAAGGCGACCGCAAGCCAAGGGCGCTCTTTGTAAAGCCCGCCCATCTTCTTCAACTGATAGGTGCCCTGCAGGCGGTGGGTAATCCCGCTAATCAAGAACAGGTTCGTCTTGACCACGATATTATGCATGATGGCAAACACGCCACCGGCAATCGCCAAGGGCGTGTAAAGCGCGAGTCCCAGAATCATATAGCCAATCTGGCTGACAATATGGAAAGAGAGAATACGCCGGAACTCGTACTGCGCCGCAGCCCCCAACACGCCGGTTACCATGGTCAGCACTGCCCCCCAGAGCATGATGTCCTGCAGGTAACCCATGGACTGATCAAATATCAGAGTAAATACACGAAACAGTGCATAGACCCCCACCTTGGTAAGAAGACCGGCAAACAGCGCGGAAACCGCTACGGGCGGCGTATGGTAGGAAGCTGGCAGCCAGAAAAACAGCGGAAACGCGGCCGCCTTGATTCCAAAGGCCACCATGAACATTACTGCCAGCACTTCAACCATACCGGCGTGCTCGACCATATCGATTCGCAGAGCGATATCCGCCATGTTCAGCGTACCCACGGTGCCATATAGCAGACCAACCGCCGAAAGGAAGATAACCGAGGCCAGCAAATTCAGGGTAACGTACTTGATCGCGCCTTCCATCTGCGCCCTTTCGCCACCTAAAATCAGCAGCGCAAAAGACGCCACCAGCATAACCTCGAACCATACGTAAAGGTTGAAGAGGTCACCGGTCAGAAAGGCGCCCGCCACCCCGGCGAGCAACAGGTGCATCAGCGGGTAATAGCCAAACTTTTCATGTCCGTGGCCGGTGGTTGCCAGCGAGTAGATGCCCATAGCCAGACCTATGATACCGGTCATCAGAATCATGACGGCGCTCAGCACATCGGCGATCAGCGTGATCCCGAACGGCGCAGGCCAGCTCCCCATCTGCATGGTGATGTAGCCTTCGGAAAGCGTGGCTGCAAATAACCACACACAGGCGACCAAAAGGGCAAGATTACCGGCAACGGCAAGAAACCGCTGCATGGGACGCGAGCGCCAGAAAAGCAAGGAAACGGCCCCCGAAAGTAGGGGCAAAAGAATGGGAAGAGCAACTTCAGGCCTCACGTATCGGTATCCTTCATCTTGTCCAGATCATCGGCCTTGACCACTTCATAGGCACGGCGAATCAATACGACTGCAAACGCCAGCACCCCAAATGCGATCACGATGGCGGTCAGTACAACCGCCTGGGGCAGCGGATCGGCCACCTCGCCAACAGGCTGTAGCATGCCTTCCGGAATCAACGGAGGCGCGCCCCGCGTCATGCCTGCCGTGGTAAAGATCAGCAGGTTGGCGGCATTGGAAAGCAGCAGCAGTCCAATGACCAGCTTTACGATCGAGCGTCGCAGCATCATAAAGATGGCGGTGGCATACATCACGCCAATCGCTAAAGCCATTAACGGTTCCATGCGCGTACTCCTGTTAACTTATGGCTCATCCTTGTCCACCTCCATCAGCGCCATGACCATGCCGATTACCGACCCCAATACCGACAGATAAACACCGATATCGAAAATTAGCGGCGTCGAAGCCTTGAAATCAATCACCGGAATAGTCCACCACTGGGCCGTCAAGAACGGCTGACCCATGAACCAGGCCGGAACCACGGAAACGATACCCAGCAATAGACCCACGCCAATCAGATCGCGCGGGTCAACCATGCGCAGCACTTCCTTGGTGGCACTAACCCCAAAAGCCAGCAGATACAGCGTGAACGCCCCCGCTGCCACTAGCCCGGCGATAAATCCACCGCCCGGCTCATCGTGCCCTCGGAACAGCAAAAATACCGAGAACATCAGTTGCAAGGGCATTAAAAACCGCGCAGCCGTATTAAGAATGATCGTCCCTGACTTAACCATCGTACGGCTCCTTGATATCTGACTTGCTGCCTTCGACGGCTGTTTTGGGGCTTTCCGGCTCGTGGCGCAGCTTAAGCATGGCGATCACCCCGATAGCAGCCAGGGCCAGTACAAACATTTCGCCCAAGGTATCCAAGGCACGGTAGTCGACCAGAATCACGTTAACGATATTGCGGCCATAGGCGAGCGGCGCGCTATTTTCGATCATGTAGGTAGAAATGGACTCAAACTGATCAATGCTCCAGGCGGTCATGATCAACAGGAAAATCAGAATACCCATTATTGCGGCCACCGAGCCGTCACGGATGCGCTCAAGCGGAGTGGAAAGGTGCGAGAAGCGCGGTAGCCTAAATAGCACCAAGACCAGCAAAATAACCGTGAGCGTTTCGACCAGAAGCTGCGTAATCCCCAGGTCAGGCGCGCTGAAAAGAATAAAGATGAGGGCAATCGAGAACCCCATAATGCCCACGGACACCACAGCGCCCAGGCGCGAGCGGGTAACCGTGGCAAATAGAGCCCCCATCACCATGGTGCCCACTACAATGACCTCGTGGAACCGCACATCAAGATCAAAAGCGAATAAAGGAGAATGGCGCAGCAGAATGGAGTTACCAATCAGGATGATCAAAACCACCAGCATGACCAAGATATAGTTACGCATATAGCCGTTTTGCAGCACGCGCGTTTGCCATTCAGAGAATTGCACCACGCCATTTAATAAGCCTTCATAGCCAGCTTCAGGGCCATAGCGCATGGCAGGTGCCAACAATATAAGCTTGCCTCTTATGTTGTCCCAATACTTGAAGAGCAGTAACCCCAGTCCCAGGCTGATAACTGACATTATTAACGCCCAATTAACGCCGTACCAAAGTGACAGCGCAACGTCTCTGGGCTCTCCTGCCACCGCGCTTGCGGCGGACGCTAAAAGGGAATCAACACCAAACGTCGCGGGCGCCAGGCTAAAGACCAGCGAGCCTACGCTTAGCAACGCAGGCCCCATTAACATACCGAAGGGCGCTTCATGCGGTACTTTTGGCGTTTCATGACGTTTACCATAAAAAGGGCGTAACGCAACAATCGCTGCCACAGCGATGGTTAAAATAGCACTAACAAATGCGAAGACGACCAATAAGCCCTGAAAATCCCCTGCGCCAAGCACCGCTTCAAACTTGAGCTCTTTACCAATAAAGCCAAGTAAAGGCGGCACGCCGGCAAGCGATAATGCCGCCACCAGGGCAATGGTGGCCGTCACCGGCATCAAAGGTCTTAACCCGCCCATGGCGGTAACATCTTTGGTACCGGTTTCGTGATCGAGAATACCCGCCACCATAAACAGCGCACCCTTGTACAAGGAGTGAGCGAGCAGAAAGGTTACAAACGCCGTCATGGCGTACTCAGTACCTATGCCCAGCAGCATGGTCAACGTGCCGAGCGCCATAATGGTTGAGTAAGCCAACAGCTTTTTAATATTAGTATGATGAATGGCCAAGAATGCGCCAACCAGCAGCGTAGTAGCACCCACCACAGAAAGCACGCTGATCCAAAGCGCCGTGCCGCCCAGCTCAGGCTGAAGCCTTGCCATCAGGTAAATACCCGCTTTTACCATGGTAGCGGAGTGCAAATAGGCCGACACCGGTGTCGGTGCCGCCATTGCGTTAGGCAGCCAGAAATGAAACGGAAACTGGGCAGATTTGGTAAAGGCACCCAACAGCAGGCAAATGAGCATCGGCGTATAAAGGGCATGCTCGCGTAAATCGGCTTCCATCCCTCGGATATCGGTCAATGACCATTCACCGCTGGAGACGCCCAGCAATACAAGCCCGGCCATTAGGGCAAGCCCGCCCGCAAACGTGACAAAAAGCCCTTGGCGCGCTGATTTGCGTGCCTGGATATCGGTGTGGTTAAAACCGATCAACAGATAGGATGTAACACTGGTCAGCTCCCAGAAAATAAATAGGGTGACCAAACCATCGGCTAATACCAGCCCCAACATGGAAACCATAAAAGCCAGCAAGGCTATGTGGAATCGCACAATATCCGGGTGGCCTTTTAAATAGCTCCCTGCATAAATAAGCACAAATGTGCCAATAACAGAGATTAATAGGCCGAAGAGTAACGACAACCCATCCAGCATAAAGGTGAGACTGATACCCAGTGAAGGCACCCACTGCCATTCCATTAGCATCGGGCCGTCATTGATTACCGTGGGCGCCTGAGCAAATAACCACGTGGCGATCAGGGCAGGAAAAATGGCTAATACCAGACTCGTACGGTCTGCAAACCAGCGCTGCATTAACGGTGCCAGCGCGGCCAATACAAACCCCATTAAAACGGCGAATTGCATCTAGCGATATCTCCTGGGTAACAGCCCCGCACGAGGCGGGTACTATGGGCGTACGGGTCCTCTCACGGCGAGCAGATGACGTTATCCCTGTCTTCTACTCGTAACCACTTCTGATGCATTTAAAACGTAAAGGCCCCTGACTTTTTACTCGCCATAAGTACTTTTTTGATCGCGTTAAACGTCAAATACAAGTGATCATAAAGTCGTAGACTCTATAACAGACAGCAGCGAGTTGCCAGACAACCTTTAAGCGAAATCAAATAGATAGCGTGCTTATTGTTATGTTTTTCCGCCCTGTTCAATCACTTACTCAGGCAACGGAAGCCATCCCAAAAGCTCGTTATTAATCACGCTAAGCAAAGCGTCTATATGATCATCCCGGTCATTTAAACAAGGGATATAGCTAAACGTTTCCCCACCGGCGGCCATAAAGCTGTCGCGGATTTCTTCCTGAATTTCTTCAAGCGTTTCAACACAATCAGCAGAGAAGGCGGGCGATAAAATAGCGATATGTTTATGACCCTGTTTAGCCAGCGTAGCGACATGTTCAACAGTCGGCGGACCCACCCACTTTTCCACCCCAAACTGCGACTGAAACGCGGTATCCACTTCCTCTTTGCTGAAACCCAGCGCTTCGCGCAGTAGCCGCGTGGTTTTCTGGCAGTGGCAGTGGTAAGGGTCCCCTTCCATTAAATAACGCTTGGGAACCCCGTGGTAACTCGCCACCAACTTGGTAGGCCGCGTTTTGAGTTGGGCATACATATCGGTGACGGAATTGGCCAAGGCCTGTATATAGACAGGGCGATCAAAATAGGCAGGCACGGTGCGAATAGCCGGCTGCCATTTCATCTTCATCAAAGTGCGAAACGCCTGATCGTTGGCGGTAGCCGTCGTCGGCGAGCCATACTGAGGGTAGAGCGGGAAGAAAACGATACGCTCACAACCCTTCTCTTTCATGCGGTTCAACACACTTTTAGTGGAAGGATTGCCGTAGCGCATACAGAAATCGACTTCGACACTGTCGCCATAAAGCGTTTTTAAACGTTCGGTCAGTTTCACCGTTTGAGCCCGGGTAATGGTGAGCAATGGGCTTTCGTTTTGCTCATTGTTCCAAATACTTTTATACGCTTTACCCGAAGAAAAGGGGCGTTTGGTTAAAATGATCAGTTGCAGCAGCGGCTGCCATTTCCAATCAGGATAATCCACCACCCGCTTATCCGAGAGGAACTCACTCAGATAACGCCGTATTGACCAATAATCAGTGGCATCAGGCGTTCCCAGGTTAGCCACCACTACGCCCACCTTTGCGCGAGGTACGCCAGGATGATCACCTGAGGCATGCGCCAGGCGCCCCTCTCCCGGCTGGTCGATTACAACGCTCTCGGTCATTACGCTTACTCCCGGAAAACTACGGTTGAATAGTCAAAATCTTACCATTTTTCGGCAAAGTTGCGGCATAAAGTTATACTATCAACGCTATTTGTATAATCCCCGACTAATTCGTGTCTATCGTTTTACACCGCAGCTAATACTCTTCCATGGACGACACACCAGAAGCGCTTCTACCTATCGTTTAGTGCAAGGTTATCTAAAGAGGTTTTAATGAGCGATGTTCAACTGTTTAACACTGCGCCGCCTGTCACGCTCTATTACGATGGTCAATGCCCGTTTTGTCGAATAGAGGTTGAGTGGCTAAACAAGCATCCGAATCGCAAACATATTCGGTTGATAGATATTCGAAAAGTGGATTTTGATGCCGCTGAAACGGGCTATTCGTTCGACACCCTAATGGGGCAGCTACATGTCCGGGATAACGAGGGAAACTGGTATGTGGGCATGGATGCCAGCCGGGCCCTGTATGCAACGCTAGGCTACCGGCGGCTGGTAAAACTTTCTTGCTTACCGGGCCTGCGAGGCGTAATGAATGCAGGCTACCGTTTCTTTGCCCGTCGCCGAATAAGGCTTGGGCAGTGGTGGGAAAAACATTACAGCAAACGTGACAACGAGCGTTACAACTAATATTACAACTACAACTACTGTTAATGAGGGCTAATTCGACAGACAATCTCTGCGACTTAGCGTTTTTTTAGAAAACCAGCGGCATACGTGCTGTTAACGGCTCACTGTAATGCGCGTCTCTGCCGATCATCTCGTCCTGCGGCACATGCTGAACCAGATACGCACGATGAATGCCGGCGCGCTTTAGCTCCAGATATACATCGTCTAACGAGCGAAACAGCATTGGCTTACCACGCTGGGTGAGCATGTGCCGTTCACCTTCTACATCTTCGAGCTCAAGTTGATAAAAACGACTACCTGAATGCGTAATGACGCGAATTTCAAAGTTATCGTGGCTTTCGACGAACTGTTTAAGCGCGATCAGTTCCATGGTTCCCTCCTATTATTGGATACAACAATAGGGCACAGCATGACTGGGCCCTATTACATTCCTGTTACCTTTACCTTGGCACCTATTGGCTAAGACGGCAACTTTTCAGGAGAGTTTCAGACTATTCGCGTAATTAGATACTTGAGTTACTGGTACTCTGAGGGATCAATCGCCTTACCTAGCGAATTGCGGTCAATCCAGTTACCCGCTTTGGTTTCTTTGTAGCGAAACACCACTTTATCGCCTACCGCCACTGGCAAATCGGCATCTTCTGTTTGGTAACTATACTTTTGCCCCTCTACCACCAGGTAATAGCGATAAAGGTCAGGCATCCCCAGCCACTCTTTAAAGGGGCCCTCTTTCTCCAACTCCTGAAGCTCGCCACGTCCTTCAAGTTTAGGAAGACGCTGACGATTACCACGCCGAAAACCACCTGCCATGTGTTACTCCCGTTCTGTGTGTTGCTGTGTTCTGTGTTCGATAAGAGCTGGCTTCCACCCTGCCCCCCACTAATCGCCGAAAGCCTCACCATAGCTATCGGGGGCCAAATCTTCAAAGCGGGTATATTTACCAATAAATGCCATATGTACCGCGCCGATAGGACCGTTACGCTGTTTACCGATGATCAGCTCAGCAATACCCTGGTTATCCGGGTTATCTGGGTTATATACCTCATCACGATAGACGAAGGCAATAACGTCGGCATCCTGCTCGATGGCGCCTGATTCCCGCAGATCCGACATTACCGGACGCTTGTTGGGGCGCTGCTCCAACGAGCGGTTAAGCTGGGAAAGTGCCACCACCGGGCAGTTAAACTCTTTCGCCAAGCCCTTGAGCGAGCGCGAAATTTCCGAAATCTCACCGGTACGGTTTTCAGAAAACCCGGGGATCTGCATCAACTGAAGGTAATCGATCATGACCAACGCCATATTGCCATGCTCGCGCACAATACGGCGCAACCGCGAGCGCATTTCGTTGGGCGAGAGCGCGGCTGTATCATCAATAAATAGCTGTTTGTCTTTAAGCAGGTTGACCGCCGATGTTAGCCGCGGCCAATCCTCATCCTCCAGCTGGCCGGAGCGTACACGCGTCTGGTTAATACGCCCAAGCGAGGACAGCATCCTAAGCATTAGCGATTCCGCAGGCATCTCCATGGAAAACACCATGACCGGCTTGTCGCTGGCAATCACGGCGTGCTCCACTAGGTTCATCGCGAACGTAGTTTTACCCATTGACGGACGCCCGGCAATAATCACCAAGTCTGACGGCTGCAACCCCGAGGTCATTTCATCCAAGTCGCGGAAACCGGTCGAAAGCCCGGTCATTTCGCCTTTAAGGTTGAACAGCTCATCGATACGGTCAACCGCTTTGGTCAAAAGCTCACTCATACCGATAGGCCCGCCCGTTTTAGGGCGCTCCTCGGCAATCTGAAAGACTAACCGTTCTGCTTCGTTAAGTAGCTCATCGGCAGGCCGCCCTTGTGGCGAAAAAGCACTTTCGGCGATCTGGTTCGCCGCACGAATCAATTTTCTTAGCGTCGCCCGCTCTCGTACGATATCAGCATAGGCGCGAATATTACTGGCCGAAGGCGTATTGCGGGCAAGCTCTGCCAGAAACGCCAAGCCGCCAACGGTATCCAGGTGATCACGCGCTTCTAACGCTTCTGACAGCGTAATGACATCAAGCGGCTGCCCAGATTCAGCCAGATGAATCATCACGTTAAACACCAGCCGGTGCTCATAGCGATAGAAATCATCGGTTACCAGGCGCTCCGAAACATTATCCCAGGCCTGGTTATCCAGCATAAGCCCGCCCAACACCGACTGCTCCGCCTCCAGCGAATGCGGCGGCAGCTTTAGGGCTGCCGTTTCCTGATCAGCAGAAGGCTGGTCCATCGCGAGCTCCTTTCAACAGTGCAGCATAGCCAATAAAGGCCACTATTTTAATCGGACAAACCGTTTACAACCACCTTCAGGTCGTTGCATTAAGCGTTATTGCCAAGCAGCCAACGTTACTTGAAATCACCTGGCTGCTTAGCAATAACCTCTTACAAATAACCGCATACAAATAACCCGCTCATAAATAACCCGCTTATAAATAACAAAGGGCGCGGGAAATCCCGCGCCCTTTGTGGCGTTAATAGCGGTAGCAGGTATTACTCTGCGACAACTACCACGCGAACAACGGCGTCCACTTCTGCATGCAGGTGGAGGGCGATGTCGTATTCGCCAGTTTGGCGAATCGGGCCTTGCGGCATACGTACTTCGCTCTTGGCAACATCGATGCCAGCAGAGGAAATAGCGTCGGCCAGGTCACGCGGACCGATAGAACCAAACAGCTTACCTTCGTCGCCAGCTTTAGACACCAGAGAAAGTTCGATGTCGTTCAGCTGTTCAGCGCGCGCCTGGGCTTCTGCCTTGCGCTCAGCGGCTTGAGCTTCAAGCTCAGCACGCTGTACTTCAAACGCTTCAACGTTTTCCTTAGTGGCCGGTACGGCTAAACCGTAAGGCACCAAGTAGTTACGACCATAACCAGGCTTAACAGTGACCTTGTCACCCAGGCCGCCCAGCTTACCAATGTTGTCGAGCAGAATGACTTCCATCTCGTAAACCTCTTGTCAGTTGCCGCGGGCAAGGCGTGCGCGAATGTTCGCGAATGTATCAATCAGCCCCAACAGCAGCACAATGAGAATCGTGGGCCAGGTCGTGATCAGCAGCACATAAAATGCCACTAGCCACAGCCCGTTCATCCCCTTTAATCCAATATAACCATGCACTAACGCGATGCCAGCAACCAATAGCGGAATCCAGCCAAGCACCGCCACCGAATGCGCCCCCAGCATCATGCCAACCACACCGAGTACCGCTAGTACGGCAAGCTCTTTTGGTGTGAGTCTAAAGGCATGAAACTCTTCACGAAAACCGTGCGGGTTGTACAACCCCGCCTGCCAGCTTCGTGCCAGGGCCAAACATGCGATAGCTACGACCAAAACCACAAGACCCGTAACACCACCCACCACAATGGAGGCAAGCATTTGAGTATCGTACCCTTGGCTAGCCAGCTCCGTGAGCATGCGATCAACGTCCGAAGAACCTTGTCGCAGTTGCTCAAGCATCAGCTCCATACCGCCAGGCGGGCTAAAGATGCCGAACTGTACCATTGCCGCCGCCACTAATGTGCCCGCAAGCAATGCTTCACTCCAACGCATCCTTTCACGCAGGACCGTCGCCATCAGCGTTACCAGCAATACGCTGGTAAGCGGAATAACGTCGCCCTGCGCCCACCAAAAACCTGCCGGTAACGCAGCGGCGATGATGACCGGTAGTGCAGGCGCGAAGCCTTTACGCAGGGTCACTAACGCCGCAATGGCTGCACCTAACCAGAACAACCAAGGCACCAGCGTTGCCAGCGCTGCCCCGCCTGCGGCGTAAGGCAGCCCTCGCATTAGCCATCTTGCCAGTGCCAGCATCACGTTAAACGCTTACTGGTGGCTATCGGAGTAGGGCAGCAGCGCCAGGTAGCGCGAACGCTTGATAGCAGTCGCCAGCTGACGCTGGTAGCGTGCTTTAGTGCCGGTGATACGGCTCGGAACAATCTTGCCAGTTTCGGTGATGTAAGCCTTCAGGGTGTCGAGATCTTTGTAATCGATCTGCTTGACGCCTTCAGCAGTGAAGCGGCAAAACTTACGGCGACGGAAAAAACGTGCCATGGATTAGCTCCTTAAAACGTGCAGTGGATAGAATCAGGCAGTTTCGATTTCTGAATCAGAGTCGGCATCAGCGCGCGGTTTGTCTTCGCGACGCGGACGCTTCTCTTCTGCCGGTTTCATCATCGGGGAAGCTTCGGTAACCGCTTCCTTGCAGCGTACAACCAGGCTGCGGATGATGGCATCGTTGAAGCGGAAGATGTTCTCGATTTCTTCGAGCGTCTCGCCAGTACATTCAACGTTCATCAGCACGTAGTGGGCTTTGTGAATCTTGTTGATCGGGTAAGCCAGGTGACGACGGCCCCAATCTTCCAAGCGATGCACGGTACCAGCGTTTTCAGTAACGATGCTGGTATAGCGCTCGACCATAGCCGGCACCTGCTCGCTCTGATCCGGGTGGACCATAAATACGATTTCATAATGACGCATAGGATCTCCTTGCGGTTTGACAGCTTCCGGTGTGTGTACCCGCAGTAAGCGAAGAACGACGACAGGGAAGCAAGGAGTTAACTGTGAAATGCACCCAACTTACCGCTAAGCGGCAGCTAAGGCATTAAGCAGAACTACTGTTTAAAAACCTGTGCCCGCTTGTAGACAAACGGGCGCAGGTATTCTAGTGGGCAAGCGGCTAACTTGCAAGCTGGCGTTGGCGTACAGCTTCAAACAAGCAAATACCCGTAGCCACCGAGACATTCAGGCTTGAAACCTGACCTGCCATGGGCAGCTTGGCCAGGTTATCGCATGCTTCACGGGTTAAGCGTCGCATCCCCTTCCCTTCTGCTCCCATCACGAGCGCAGTAGGTCCGGTCATATCGATAGCATAGATGCTGGCATCGGCTTCCCCGGCTGTACCTGTAATCCATACGCCAGCATCTTTTAGTTTGGCGAGCGTGCGCGACAGATTGGTTACTTGATAAACCGGCACGACTTCAGCCGCGCCACAGGCTACTTTACGCACCGTGGCATTGAGCGGCGCCGCTTTATCTTTAGCCACAATCACACCGTGCGCACCCGCCGCATCGGCACTGCGCAAACAGGCACCAAAGTTGTGAACGTCGGTCACGCCATCAAGCACAAGCAGTAGCGGAGGCGTTTCGGCCTTCCAGGCGCGCAGTTTCAACCACAACGACTCTTCACCCTCAGGCGTTAGCGGCGGACAAAATGCCACTACCCCCTGGTGAGCGGCCCCTTGAGTTAGCTGGTCCAGCAAGTCGCGGGGCTGTTCTTTAATACGCGCACCGCGCGCTTGCGCCTGCTCTACCACTTCGGCCAAACGGCTGCCTGCACCCTGCTGCACCCAAAGCTCACGCGGGGTCTCGCCCCGCTCTAACAAGCTTTGCAAAGCATGTACGCCATACACCTGGTCCAGCCCATCAGGCGTGCGCACTGTAGAGCGAGCCGTAGTACGAGCCATAGTGCGCGGGCCACGTCGAGACGACGCTGACTTCATGCTCAACCTCTCTTCGGTGATGACTGACGCGTACGCCGTGGGCCGCGACGCGTGGGTGGCTTATCTTTTGGTTTATCTTTCTTAGGTGCCGCATCGCCCTTGGGCGCAGCCGCTTCATTAGTATCGCCACTGCGGCGCTTACGCGGCTGACGACGCGGACGAGGCTTATCGTCGGTCAAGCTGAAATCAATCTTGCGATCATCCATATCAACGCGGGCAACCTGCACGGTTAAACCGTCGCCCAGTCGATACGTAGTGCCCGTCCGCTCACCTTTAAGGCGATGCTTCTCGGCCTCGTAGTGGTAGTAGTCTGACGGCAGCGAGGTCACGTGAACCAGGCCTTCGACATAAAACGCATCCAGACGCACAAACAGACCAAACTGGGTAACCGATGCGATTGTTCCTTCAAAGGTTTCGCCCAGCTTGTCAGACATAAACTCACACTTGAGCCAGCTCTCGACATCGCGCGTGGCCTCATCGGCACGGCGCTCGGTCATTGAGCAGTGCTCGCCAAGTTCGAGCATCTGCTCAAACGTATAAGGGCACCATTTGCTCGGTGGATCGACCGGGGCACCTTCAACGCGTATTACCGTATTGGTCTGACGCGGACCACGGATCACCGACCGTATCGCGCGGTGAACCAGCAGATCAGGATAACGACGAATCGGCGAGGTAAAGTGGGCATAGGCCTGATACGCCAGCCCGAAGTGGCCTTCATTCTGCGGCGAGTAAACGGCCTGGTTCATGGAGCGCAGCATGACCGTCTGGATAATATCGGCGTCGGGGCGATCCTTGATCGCCTCGCGTAGCGCCTGATAATCCTGGGGCGTAGGTAGGTCTCCGCCCCCCACAGAAAGCCCCAGTTCGTTCAAGAACAGGCGCAGCTTGTCCAATCGCTCAGGCGTTGGCCGCTCGTGTATCCGATACAGTGCGGGAAGGTCGTGCTTGTCCAAGAAACGTGCGGTCGCTACGTTAGCCGCCAGCATGCACTCTTCAATGACCTTGTGCGCATCGTTACGGCTGCGCGGCACGATCTTGTCGATTTTGCGCTCTTCATTAAAGATAATCGCCGTTTCGGTGGTATCGAAATCAATCGCCCCACGCTCGTTACGCGCCTCACGCAGCAAGTGGTAAAGCTCGTGAAGGTCATTCAACGGCTTGACCAGTGCTTTGTGCTCTTCACGCAGAGCTGCACCGTCTTCGCTTTCGTTATCAAGCATCGCCGCCACCTTGTTATAGGTGAGGCGCGCGTGAGAATTCATAACCGCTTCATAGAAAGAGTAGCGGCTGATCGCGCCGGTCTTGGAGATATTCATCTCACAAACCATGACCAGGCGATCTACGTGCGGATTCAGTGAGCAGAGGCCGTTGGATAAAAGCTCCGGCAACATCGGCACCACCTGCCCCGGGAAATACACCGAGTTGCCTCGTATGCGCGCTTCATTGTCCAACGCTGTACCTGGACGCACATAGTGTGAGACGTCAGCGATGGCAACCAACAGTTTCCAGCTGCCCGATTTCGTTTTCCACGCGCACACGGCGTCATCGAAATCCTTGGCGGATTCATCATCGATCGTCACCAGCGGAATATCCCGCAGGTCAACACGGTGCTGTTTATCGTCTTCCAGCACTTCAGCGGAAATACCGCTGGTTTGATCCAATACTTCAGGCGGAAACTCGGCCGGGATATCGTAACTGCGAATTGCAATATCGATTTCCATACCCGGGTCCATACGCTCGCCCAGCACCTCAATCACTTCACCCACAGGCTGTACGCGTGTGGCAGGCTGCTGAACAATTCTGGCCGAAATTACCTGGCCATCTTTTGCTCCAGCACTGGCGCTGTGCGGAATGATGATTTCCTGGGTAATACGCGGATTCTCAGGAATCAATATGCCGAATTCAGGCGTATTGCTCCGGTATACCCCGACGATAGTTTGCGTATTGCGGGCAATCACCTCGGCAATCGTCGCTTCATCGCGTCCACGCCGGTCGGTGCCGCTAACACGCGCCAGAACATGGTCGCCGTGGAATACGCGACGCATTTGGCGTGGCGGCAACAGCAGGTCAGGCTTTTTGCCATCGTCCCGGATCAAGAACCCGAAGCCATCCCGATGCCCCAGGACATTGCCCTTGATCAGATCAAGCTTATCGATCAGCGCATAAGCACCGCGACGATCGCGCAGCACCTGGCCGTCACGCTCCATGGCTGCCATACGGCGACGAACGGCCTCAAGATGATCTTCATCCTCGATGCCCAGCATACGGCTCATGTTTTCATGAGTAATCGGCTTGCCGTAGGTCTCAAGCGCAGCTAACAAATATTCACGGCTAGGTGCCGGATTATCATATTTTTGCGCCTCGCGCTCAGCGTGCGGATCATCACTCAACGTCCAATACTTCATGCGATCGACATCCTTAATGGCGTTTGCGGGAGGCGGACAAAAAAAGCAGCAGACATCAGCTGCGTTTGATGGGTTTCAGCAATTATTAGGCTGAAAAAATTAACGTTATGTTTGGTCATACCCGCAGTATAGCGCTGCATGATCCATGACCCAACCACCTTGAACAGCAATTCTGCGATTTACACTATAAAATTAGCTTACTGGTCTTGCATTTAATCGCGACCCGCGTATTATACGCGCCACTTGCCCAGATGGCGGAATTGGTAGACGCGCTAGCTTCAGGTGCTAGTGTCCGTATGGACGTGGAGGTTCAAGTCCTCTTCTGGGCACCATACTTTGTTATGTCAGCTTTTTTATAGTCGACTTAACCGAGTCAGTAGTTGAGTAAGACATTTGTGTTCGCCCAGGTGGCGGAATTGGTAGACGCGCTAGCTTCAGGTGCTAGTGTCTGTATGGACGTGGAGGTTCAAGTCCTCTCCTGGGCACCATACGAACACAAATAGATGTGCTATAAGTAATAAATGATGCGCCCAGGTGGCGGAATTGGTAGACGCGCTAGCTTCAGGTGCTAGTGTCCGTATGGACGTGGAGGTTCAAGTCCTCTCCTGGGCACCATTAGATAGATGGTTGCCGTCCGCATCATTATCTCTAGATATTCCCCTATTTGTTCATCCCCTTTTGTTCATCCCCTTTTGTTCATCCCCTTTTGTTCATCCCCTTTTGTTCATCCCCTTTTGTTCATCCCCTTTTGTTCATCCCCTTTTGTTCCCCCCCTTATGTTTTTCTATTTACGTGCATACTTAACGTATTGGCACTGACCATGCTCGGCTTATCGTCTGATTATTAATGGCGCTTTACAGCTGTAGCGGGAGAGAGATCTAAAACTTAAGATCGTGCTCCCGACCATACGCTATTGCTGCTTTATCCAAGCTTACTGAAACCGCCCTGGTCGCCGGGCGATCTCCTCTAATGCCCACCCTTGGGTATGCAGCTCGCTTTCCAGCACCGCTTCTATTTCCGGCTTTAGGTCTGGGAAAAAGTTAAGCCCTGTACGCGCCTCTATTTCATCAATCGTCACCAGATAATCATCCAGCGGCTCATTGCCACGCACGTCCTGCGGCATAATAAACGCAAGCGCCAGCGGGGCTTCGTTATGCGGGGCAACGATAATTTTATAGAACGCCTCAGGCACTTCGACAAAGCCTACTCGGTTAAACACGTTATCCATAAAGTGTTCAGGAAAGATGGGGCCCGTGATGACCTGCAAATGATCAAAACGCGGTGCGAAGTGATCCATCACCGACTCTTCCAGACGCTGCCAGAGCTGACGGTTGAGATTAGGTAGCTGTGGGGACATATTGCTCATTTGGAAGGTATCAATCTGCGCATCACGCCCATGCACGGCGGCGATCGCGTAGTTAGGCGCCATATGGCCGCGGTCATAACCACTGTGTGAATAGTTATCTGTCCCCACCGGCCAAAGCGTTCGCCAATCAGCCTGAAAATTCGGCCGCGGGCCAATTCGAGTATCGTCAGGTACTGCCTTGAGCTGGTAGCTTACCCATAGCGGATTAACGCGCACATCCGACCAGCCGACTAAAAAGCCATCATTGCGTAATACGCGGTGGAACGTCGTCAGCTGAAAACCATCCCAGGTAGGAACCCCCATCCAGGTATACTCATCTTGGTACTGGCGTTCCTGAAACTCCCATAAGCCAGCCCCGGCGGCAACAAACAGCACGGCAACGCCCAAACGTCGGCCTTGGCGACGCAAGCGCAGAAGTGATCTTCCCAAGCTCCCCTACTCCCTACTCTTTAATTTTTCTATCCGCCTCACCATTTAGCGCAGCGATGGCCTCAGTCAGCACTCAAGAGGCGTCATTCTTATTACATCGAAGCCATGCACAAGGGCATGTGCCGACCAGAGTATGTCGACGCTTCAGCACACGTGAGTAAAGCGTCGACACACCTTAATTTTATAAAGCGCTTAGTCGCTGGTTACCAACCCAATGAAAACATGGTTTCCAGGTCATGGCGTGAGTGTACCTGCATGGCATTGAGCGTCTCTGTATCGCTAATACCTTCAACTTCATTAAGGCGCTCGGTGACAAGCTCAGCGAGGCTTTCAAAATCCCGGGTACGGGCAATCGCCACAAGATCGTAACGCCCGCAGGTCGAGTACACTTCGCTGATACCTTCCACGTCCGCTAAACGCTCAGCCACTGCTTTGACCTGGCCTTTTTCGGTATTAATTAAAATAACTGCGTTTTGCATGGCGTCCTCACTAAAAATGTAAGTGATACGAAAAAGAGAGTGGAGTATAACAGGCCTAATGTAATCCGCAGCTCGGGCGGGCTATTCGACGAGTCGCGTATAACGTTACCATTGGCTAGCATGGCAGGGATAATCTCGCGGTAATAGCTGTCATAGGGAGGCTCAGCTAAAAAAGCTAACAAGAGGTGGCTTATCACCCGTTCCCGTGACCTATTTGTGAGTGTGATCTACAGGAGAAATCATGGCTAACCAGAGCCGTCGTCATTTTATACGTAGCAGTGTATTGGGTTTGGTAGGCTTACCCTTAGGTATCGGTATTCTATCGAAAACGGCATTTGCTCAGTCATTGCCACGTCTTGACCCTTCCGCGCCCAGCGCCCAAGCGCTGAATTATGTCGAAGATGCCAGTAATGCCAGCGACCATCCCGCTTACGAAGCTGGTGAGCGCTGTGATAACTGCATGTTCTACACCGCCGATACTCAGGGCTGCCAACTTTTCCCTGAACATAGCGTTGCCCCAGGCGGCTGGTGTCAATCCTGGGTCGCTCAAGGTTAATGTAACCAGTATCCACTTAAGACCATGGTTAGCTTAAAAAAGCCCTGCCCAATGCAGGGCTTGATATCCCTTAAGGTTTGTCTTTGCTCTCCTCTTCTACCGGCCAACGATAGCGATGCGTTACGCGCCCTTCATCCATAGAAACCAATCGCACGGGAAACCCCCAAAGCTCATGCAAATGGCGGATTACCGGGTAAACACTGCGGCCAAGCGGGCGTCGGCTATCCTGTATATGGTGCAACGTTAGGGAGCGGTCACCCCGAATAGCCGCTTCAACCACTTGAATATTTGGCTCTTTAACTGAAAGCGCATACTGAGTGGAAAGCGCGTCACGCACTCGGCGATAGCCCTGCTCGTTGTGAATAGCCCCCACGACAAGCGTCTCGACTTGATCATCATCCACAATTAAAAACAGCTTAAGATCGCGCATCACTTTGGGCGATAAATACTGCTGGATAAACGATTCATCTTTGAAGTTGCACATGGCAAATTCAAGCGTGCTTCGCCAGGGTGTTCCCGCAATATCCGGAAACCACTGCTGATCTTCCTCCGTCGGCGCCTCGCAGATCCGTTTGATATCCATAAAAATGGCAAACCCCAACGCATAAGGGTTAATTCCGTTGTAATAAGGGCTATCAAAATCAGGCTGATTGATCACCGCCGCATGGGACTGCAAGAACTCCAGCATTAAGCCCTCATCGACATCGCCCTCGTCATAGAGACGATTCATCAGCGTGTAATGCCAGAAACACGCCCAACCCTCATTCATTACCTGGGTTTGGCGCTGGGGATAAAAATATTGCGCCAGCTTGCGCACAATGCGCACCATCTCCCGCTGCCACGGGGCCAGTAGTGGCGCGTTTTTTTCAATAAAATACAGCAGATTTTCCTGAGGTTCCGGCGGATAGTTGCCACCGCTGTGTAACCCTAGCGGATCATCATCACTGTGTAGGCTGCCTGGTAGCGGCGTGGCGTTGCCGGGCAGCTCAGGAATCGTGCGCCACAGCATATTTACCTGTGTCTGCAAGTAGGCTTCACGCTCATCCTGGCGCTTGGCTTCCTCTTCCGCGGAGATAGGCGAAGGGCGTTTATAGCGATCCACACCGTAGTTTTGCAATGCGTGGCACGCATCCAGCAGTTGCTCAACGGCATGTACGCCATGGCGCTCTTCGCACTGGGCAATGTACTGGCGCGCAAATACCAAGTAGTCGACGATCGATTCGGCATCGGTCCAGGTGCGAAACAGGTAATTACCCTTGAAGAAGGAGTTATGCCCGTAGCAGGCATGGGCCATCACCAACACCTGCATCATTAAGGTATTTTCTTCCATCAAGTAGGCGATGCAGGGGTTGGAATTGATGACAAGCTCATAGGCCAGGCCCATCTGACCACGCTTGTAAGCCTGCTCGACGGCCAGAAACTGTTTACCAAACGACCAGTGGTGATAGCCCACCGGCATCCCCACACTGGCGTAGGCATCCATCATTTGCTCGGTGGTGATCACTTCAATTTGATTGGGATAGGTGTTCAGACGGTACTCATCGGCAAGCGCGGCGAGCTTATCGTTAAAGCGCTCAAGATCATTGAAGTTCCAGTCAGAACCCGTCGCTATGGGCTTTTGGGACGCACTCATGGCGCACTCCTCAATACGCGGTTAACGCGCTTGATTTAAGCGGCGTTTAAACAGCTCACGAAACACGGGATAAATATCGCCGGCTCCGACAATTTGCTGCATCGCAAAGCGTTCTGGAAAGTGTTCCGCTACGCTCTGATATTCATGCCAAAGCGATTGATGGTCATGGGGGGTAATCTCCACATAGGCGTAGTACTGCAACTGCGGCATCAATTGTTTAATCAGCAAATCGCGGCAGGTATTGGAGTCATCATCCCAATTATCTCCATCAGAGGCCTGCGCCACGTAAAGATTCCACTTCTCGGCTGGGTAACGCGCCTGAATAATTTTATTCACCAGCGTCAGCGCGCTTGAAACAATCGTGCCTCCCGTTTCTCGTGAATAGAAAAACTCCTCCTCGCTGACCTCCCTTGCGGCGGTATGGTGGCGCACAAACACCAGCTCCACTTTTTCGTAATGCTTTTCCAGAAACAGATACAGCAACAGGAAAAAACGCTTGGCGATATCTTTGTGGTTTTGCGTCATTGAGCCGGAAACGTCCATGACGCAGAACATCACTGCCTGGCTTGAAGGTTGCGGCTGAGCGCTTAGCTGGTGATAACGTAAATCGTAGGTATCAATAAACGGCACGGCCTCAATACGCTTCTCCAGGCGTTCGATCTCGGCTTTAAGCTCGACAATACGCGCTGGATTACGCAGCACGGTGTCTTTACGTTCTTCGTCCTCCAAGGCTTGCTGGGCCTCTTTTAGTGCCCGTTTGATGGGTGCCCGCATGGCAATACGCCTTGCGTAGGCTTCCCGCATGGAGCGGGTAATGCTGATACGCGCAGGCACGCCATCTCTGGAAAGCCCTGCACGCACCATTTTGATTTCTTCCAACGACTTAAGCGGTTTGCGCTGCAGATGAGGAAGCTCCAGACCATCAAAGACAAACTCTAAAAACTCCTCCCGGCTAAGCGTAAACGCAAATTCGTCGTCCCCTTCACCCTGATTGGAAGCACTACCTTCACCAGCGCCGCCCCCGCCACCCTGCCCGCCTGGGCGGCGGATTTTATCTCCCGGCAAAAACTCTTTATTACCCGGCGCGACAATATTGCGCGCCCCGCCAGGGCCATGCTGGAACACCGGCTCAGAGATATCCTTGGTCGGAATGGAGATTTTTTCACCACGCTCCATATCGGTAATCGAGCGCCGGTTAACAGCTTCCTCGACCGAGCGCTTGATATGCTTACGATAGCGCTCCAAAAAGCGCTGCCGGTTAACCGCGCTTTTATGCTTTGCATTTGGCCTTCGATCAATAAAGTAGGTCATACGACCTCCCTAACCGCCAAGAGTCTTTGCCGCTACTGAGACTTGCTGACGCGCAGATACCATTCGGAAAGCAAGCGTACCTGTTTCTCGGTATAGCCCCGTTCGACCATGCGCTCTACAAAGTCTTCATGCTTATTCTGATCCGATTTCGACGCTTTAGCGTTAAACGAGATCACCGGCAGAAGCTCTTCAGTATTGGCAAACATCTTGTGCTCAATCACACCTTTGAGCTTCTCATACGACTGCCAACTAGGATTCATGCCGTTATTCTGGGCACGCGCGCGCAGTACAAAGTTGACCACCTCATGACGAAAGTCTTTAGGGTTGGAGATACCCGCGGGCTTCTCGATTTTTTCAAGCTCTTCATTGAGCGACTGACGGTTTAGCAGCTCACCGGTTTCAGGGTCGCGGTACTCCTGATCCTGAATCCAGAAATCGGCATAGGTGACGTAGCGGTCAAAAATGTTCTGGCCGTATTCACTGTAGGATTCAAGGTAGGCCGTTTGAATTTCTTTGCCGATAAACTCCACATAGCGCGGCGCCAGAAACTCTTTAATAAAGCCCAGGTAGCGCTCGAACACTTCCGAAGGCAGCTGTTCGCGTTCAAGTGCTTGTTCAAGCACGTAGAGCAGGTGAACCGGGTTGGCTGAAACTTCGGTACCGTCAAAGTTGAAGACTTTTGACAGAATCTTGAAGGCAAACCGGGTGGAAAGCCCCTGCATGCCTTCATCTACACCGGCGGCGTCACGGTACTCCTGAATCGATTTGGCACGTGGGTCGGTATCCTTGAGGTTTTCACCGTCATAGACACGCATTTTAGAGTAAATACTCGAGTTCTCCGGCACTTTCAGGCGCGAAAGTACCGAGAACTGAGCTAGCATGCGCAAGGTATCCGGCGCACACGGGGCGGCATTGAGTGAAGAGTCCTCGAGGAGCTTCTGGTAGATCTTGATCTCTTCGGACACCCGTAGGCAGTAAGGTACCTTGACGATATATACCCGGTCTAAAAATGCCTCGTTGTTGCGGTTGTTACGAAACGCCTGCCATTCAGACTCATTGGAGTGGGCCAGGATCACGCCATCAAAAGGGATGGCGCCCATCCCTTCCGTCGGGTTGTAGTTGCCTTCCTGAGTCGCCGTTAAGAGCGGATGAAGCACCTTGATCGGCGCTTTAAACATTTCTACGAACTCCATCAACCCCTGGTTGGCGCGGCAAAGCCCGCCTGAGAAGCTGTAGGCGTCTGGATCATCCTGAGAGTAAAGCTCAAGCTGACGGATATCGACCTTACCTACCAACGAGGAGATATCCTGGTTGTTCTCGTCACCCGGCTCCGTTTTAGAAATGGCAATTTGATGCAGCCGAGAGGGATAAAGGCGTACCACACGAAACTGGGAAATATCCCCGCCGTACTCTTTTAAACGCTTGGCCGCCCAAGGCGACATCACGCTTTTAAGATAGCGCGGTGCAATCCCATACTCTTTTTCCAGCAGCTCGCCATCCTCTTCCGGCGAAAACAGTCCAAGCGGTGACTCATAAACCGGCGAACCCTTGATCGCATAAAAAGGGATGCGCTCCATGAGCAGTTTCAATCGTTCAGCAAGTGACGACTTACCGCCCCCCACAGGTCCCAGTAAATAGAGAATCTGCTTGCGCTCTTCAAGCCCCTGGGCCGCATGACGGAAGTAGGCCACGATCTGCTCAATGGCTTCCTCCATACCGTGAAATTCCGCAAATACCGGATAGCGGCGTATCACTTTATTGGAAAAGATACGTGATAGGCGAGGGTCTTTAGCGGTATCGATAACGCTAGGTTCGCCAATGGCTTCCAGCATACGCTCAGAAGCGCTGGCATAAACCTTTGGGTCACGACGACAAAGCGCCAGGTACTCTTCCAGGCTCATGTCTTCTTGCTGAACGCGGGCAAAACGGTCTTGAACGTGATCAAAGATGCTCATGGAACTCTCCTATGGCCATCCCCAGACAATCACCACCCAGATGAGTATTTTTGTTGTGGTGTGCCGAACGAGGTGTCGCTCTATTAGCGTAGCCAGCATTAGCAAAATGTGATGACTAAAACTTCAACGCAACGCCACAACGTTTGTGTAAACAGATCTTCCACAGCATAGGTATCTAACGATAGGATATTGATGAGAAAGAAGTTTAAGGCGCAAGAATGCCGCCGACAGCGTTTAACGCTTAAATCGCGTTTGAGGCATTGCCTGAATGAAAAATGCCTACAAAAAAGCCGCTACACGCGTAGCGGCGTAATCACGATAAGTGTAAAGACGCTAAAGGATAAGCACTTAGGAGTGCAGCGCTTATGAAGGGCTGTCTGCCAGCGCTATTTTGACGTCAGCGATCAGCAAATCGAGCAATTCAACGGTCGTGTTCCAGGCACACACAAAGCGCGCTCCGCCCGCGCCGATAAAGGTATAAAAGGTCCACCCTTTAGCCTTCAACGCGCCAATCGCATGGGCAGGCAATTCGACAAATACGCTGTTTGCCTGGGTGGGAAACATGAGCGATACCCCCGGCAGCGCCTGCAAGCCTTCCGCTAAATACCGCGCCATGGCGTTAGCATGCTGAGCGTTGGTAAGCCAAGCTCCGCTTTCCAGCAACCCAAGCCAGGGGGCTGAGATATAGCGCATCTTGGACGCCAGCTGACCGGCCTGCTTGCAGCGATACGAGAAATCTTCCGCCAGTTCGCGGTAAAAAAACAGAATGGCCTCGCCCATCGCCAGGCCGTTCTTGGTACCCGAAAAACATAGCGCATCGACGCCCACCTGCCAGGTTAGCTCGGCAGGCGTAGCATTCAGGCCGGCACAGGCATTGGCAAAGCGTGCGCCATCCATGTGCAGGCGTAAATCATGCTTATCGGCAATCGCGCGGATGGCCAGCAGTTCTTCACGGGTATATACCGTCCCGACTTCCGTCGCCTGGGTCAGCGAAACCACTTTAGGCTTGGGGTAGTGAATATCGCTACGCCGTGTCACTAACGCCTCAATACCTTCAGGCGTCAGCTTGCCATTCGCCCCAGGCGAGGTCAGCAGTTTGGCACCATTGGAGAAGAATTCGGGGCCACCACACTCGTCCGTTTCAATGTGTGCCAGCTCATGGCAAATCACGCTGTGGTAGCTACGCCCCATCGCCGACAGCGCCAGCGAATTGGCGGCAGTACCGTTGAATACGAAAAACACATCACAGTCGTAATCGAACATTTCGCGAAAGCGGTTCGCGGCCCGCTCGGTCCAACGGTCGTTGCCATACGCTAAATCATCGACCTGATTTGCTTCCAGCAAATACTCCATGGCTTCCGGACAAATACCGGAGGTGTTATCGCTGGCTAAAAAACGGGGGGTACACTCCGACGTCATGACGCTGATCCTTTTTCACTGACATTGTCTTTTGCAGACACAGTTACGGCGCCAGCTGGGTGCCACTAGCGCCTTTAACATCACGTTATGCTTAATAAGGTGATGGATCAGTCAGTCTATCGCCATTTATCGATAAGCGTCACCCGCCACTATCAACGCGTTTAAAGCTTTGCAGCCAGGCGCATCCCCTGGTCAATGGCGCGCTTGGCATCCAGTTCAGCCGCTTCATCGGCGCCGCCTATTACATGCACCCGCTGACCTGATACCTCTAATGGCCCAATTAAGTCGCGCACCGACTCCTGTCCGGCACATACCACAATGCTGTCCACGTTCAGCACGCGGTCTTCACCGTTGTGGCGAATATGCAGCCCGGCATCATCAATTTTGACGTACTCGCAGCCGGTTAAGGTGGTCACGCCCCGTGCCTTGAGTGAAGCCCTGTGTACCCAGCCGGTCGTTTTGCCCAGATACTTGCCGGGCTTGGAGGTTTTGCGCTGTAACATGACAAGCTCACGCGATACGCGCGGCGCTATAGGATTTTTTAAACCACCGCGCTCGCTAACGGCCAAATCAACGCCCCACTCGTCGCACCAGGTATCAATATCCAACGCCGGGTGCTCCTGGTGAGCTAAAAGCTCAGAAACATCAAAACCGATCCCACCCGCGCCAATCACCGCCACCCGGCGGCCTACCCGCTGAGGAGATTCAATCGCCTCGGCATAGCTCATCACGCTTTGGTGCTCGGCACCTGGCAGCGTGAGCGTCCTTGGGCGCACTCCGCTGGCCATAACAATGTGATCAAACTCAGCCAAGGCGTCTGGCGTCGCGCGGGTATTTAAACGTACCTCCACCGCGTACTTTTCCAGCATCACTCGGTAATAGCGCAGGGTTTCGTTAAACTCCTCCTTGCCAGGAATCTTGCGGGCATAGTTAAACTGTCCGCCAAGCGCGTCACGCCGCTCAAACAGTATAACGTGATGGCCACGGCTGGCGGCGGTAACCGCCGTGGCAAGTCCTGCTGGCCCACCGCCGACCACCGCGACTTTTTGAGGTATTACGGCAGGCTCAATCACAAGCTCGGTTTCATGACAGGCGCGTGGATTAACCAAACAGGAGGTTAACTTGCCCGCAAAGGTGTGATCCAGGCAGGCCTGGTTACAGGCAATACAGGTATTGATCTCATCCGCCTGCCCCGCTTCGGCTTTGCGCACCCACTCAGGATCAGCCAGAAACGGGCGCGCCATGGACACCATGTCGGCATGGCCTTCAGCCAGCACCTGCTCGGCAATCTCCGGCATATTGATACGGTTGGTGGTGATCAGCGGAATCGACAGCGCCGCTTTAATCCGTCGGGTCACTTCCGTAAACGCCGCCCGGGGTACGCTGGTCACAATGGTGGGCACCCGCGCTTCATGCCAGCCAATCCCGGTATTGATGATGTCGGCACCCGCCGCCTCAACCGCTTGGCCAAGCGTGACGATCTCTTGCCACGTGCTGCCGTCCTCCACCAGATCAATCATCGACAGGCGAAAGATCACCACAAAACGCTCACCCACCGCCGCCCGAATACGCCTGACAATCTCCAGCGGAAAGCGAATGCGGTTCTCAAACGGGCCGCCCCAGTCATCGTCACGCTGATTGGTGCGCTGGCAGATAAACTGGTTAATCAGATAGCCTTCCGAGCCCATGATCTCGACACCGTCATAGCCCGCCTGCTGAGCCAGACATGCACAGCGCACGTAATCAGCAATTTGCTGCTCAACGTCTGCATGGCTTAGCTCGCGCGGCATAAACGGGTTAATCGGCGCCTGAATGGCCGAAGGCGCCACTAGCTCAGGAGAGTAAGCGTAGCGGCCCGCATGGAGAATCTGCATGCACAAATGACCGCCTTCGGCGTGTACCGCCTCTACCACCTGACGGTGCTCCGCCAGATGCGATTCATCGGTCAGCGCATGGGCGCCTTGAAAAACCGCCCCTTCGGCATTGGGTGCAATCCCCCCGGTGACAATCAAACTTACCCCGGCCCGCGCCCGCTCCGCGTAAAACGCCGCTAGGCGGGCAAAGCCATTGGGCGCCTCTTCCAGATTGGTATGCATGGACCCCATCAAAATGCGATTGGGCAGCGTTAAATGGCCAATCGTAATCGGCTGGAAAAGATGCGGATAAGCGGGCGCATAGGTCATCACGGTTCTCCTTGGCATTATTCAAACAAGCGTATGACATCCTAGCCATCACGTACAGTCTTAGCGCTTGCTCCCAACGCTAAAGCACGTAACATTATCCGGCTAACGATAAGGGAAACCGCAATGCCGCTGATCTACTTTTTACCCCCGCTTGCCACCGTACTGATCTGGTCGGGCAATATGACCATCAACCAGTTAACGGTGGGGGCTATTGCGCCCAGCAGTATCGCTTTTTTACGCTGGCTGCTGGCGCTCATCGTGATGACCCCGTTTGTACTGCCAGCGGCCATTCGCCATCGCGATGAGATACGCCGCAACTGGCCCAAGCTAGCGTTACTGGGCCTTTTAGGCATGGGACTATGGCAGGGCTTGGGATATATCGCCGCTGAAACCACGACGGCTACCAATATGGGGATTCTAGCTGCCATGGTGCCGCTGTTAACGGTGTTGCTCAGCGCGCTGATTTTACGCGAGCCGCCAACGCGCGGGGGCGTCGCCGGCGGAGTGCTCGCCTTTATCGGCGTTACCGTGTTGCTGGGGCGTGGTAATCCCTTATCGCTTTTACATCTGGAAGTGGCTCTAGGCGATGCGCTGATGGTCATCGCCGCTATCTGCTATGCCCTGTATGGCGTGATGCTAAAGCGCTGGGCAATGAATTTACCGCCCTGGGTCATGCTCTATGCCCAGGTATGTTTTGCGGTGCTGTTCTTGCTGCCCCCTTATTTGCTAGGGCCCATGACCCCGGTAGACAGTCAAAATATCTGGCTGATCTTATACGCAGGCATTCCTGCCTCGGTGATTACTACGTTTTTATGGATGCGGGCCGTACGCCAGATTGGTGCCAACCAAGCGAGCATCTTCATCAATCTGATGCCGCTGTTTAGTGCCCTGATCGCCATGTTCATGCTGGGCGAGCAGATAGCCAGCTTCCATTTTACCGGCGGACTTCTCATCTTGGCTGGCGTGGTCATGGCGCAAACGCTGACCCGGCCTTTGGTACGTGGGGTAGCGCCAAAAAAGCCGAGCAGTGCCGGTCAATGATACAATAGGTTGTTTTCTTTTTACTGCAGGAACCCCCTGATATGTCCCTAGAAGAACTGCATCTAAATCTCCGCAACCTGACGAGCGATGATTACGATCAGCTCAAGACATTGATGGACGCGGTCTACCACGATATCGGTGGTGCCTGGCCCCGGCACACCATCGATAAGCTGATTCAGGAGTTTCCTGACGGCCAGATCGCCATTGAAGATGATGGCAATCTGGTCGGCGTAGCGCTGACAGTGCAGGTGGATTACGACGAATTCTCCAACCCGCACAAATACGACGACCTGATTGGCCACCGCGAGATCATTCTCAACAATCAGGAAGGCGATGCGATGTACGGGCTGGATGTGCTGATCCACCCGGACTACCGCGGCTACCGCCTGGGTCGTCGCCTTTATGAAGCGCGCAAGGAGCTGTGCCGTTCGCACAACCTGCGTGCCATCCTCGCTGGCGGGCGAATCCCTGAGTACTACCAGCACGCCGATGAGCTATCCCCGGCTCAGTACATCGACAAGGTCTCCCGCAAGGAGATTTACGACCCAATCCTGTCGTTCCAGCTGGCCAACGATTTCCAGGTCAAGCGCCTGCTGCGCAAGTACCTGCCAGAAGACGAACAGTCCCGGGGCTACGCAACGCTGCTTGAGTGGAACAATATTCTCTTTGAGCCCGCCGAAAACGTGCTGGACACACGCCCGACTCAAGTGCGGGTAGGCGCCGTACAGTGGCAGATGCGTGAATTCGCCTCGGTGGAAGCTGCCCTCCAGCAGATCGAATACTTCGTGGATGCGCTTTCGGATTACCAGAGCGACTTTGCCGTTTTCCCGGAGCTATTCACCACGCCGCTGATGGGCTTGCAGGACCGCGCCGCCCAGCAGGATCAAATGGGCGCTATCCGTTTTCTGGCAAGCTTTACCGAGCGCTTCAAGGCCGAACTTTCACGCATGGCGGTGTCCTACAACATCAACATCGTGGGCGGCTCGATGATTGAGGTGGGCGAGGACGACCGGCTTTACAACGTGGCCTATCTCTTCCACCGCGACGGCGACATTGATAAGCAGGCCAAACTGCATATCACCCCACAAGAGCGCCGCGACTGGGTGATCGAAGGCGGCGACAATTTGCAGGTATTCGATACCGATGCAGGCCGGGTAGGTATTCTAATCTGTTACGACGTGGAGTTTCCGGAGCTTGGGCGCCTGCTGGCCGACCAGGATATGGACATTCTATTTGTGCCCTTCTGGACCGACACCAAGAACGGCTACCTGCGGGTACGCCACTGCGCTCAGGCCAGGGCTATCGAGAATGAGTGCTACGTGGTGCTCTGCGGCAGCGTTGGCAACCTGCCCTCAATTGAAAACCTGGATATCCAGTATGCCCAGTCGGCGGTGTTTACGCCGTCCGATTTCGCCTTCCCTCACGACGCGGTGCTCGCGGAAACCACGCCCAATACCGAGATGATCTTCTTCTCGGATTTGGATCTGACTCGCCTGACCGTGGTGCGTGCCGAAGGCTCGGTAACCAACCTCAAAGACCGCCGCAAGGATCTGTTTGATCTGCGCTGGCGCGACTGGTCACTCAAGTCCGGCGGCTCTAGTGAAGGATAATTCTACTGAAGGGTAAACCGTAACCCGCCTTGGTAACGCAAAACGCCGCCCAGCTTTATGACGTCACTGGGCGGCGTTCTTGTAGGCAGGTCACGTTTATCAGGTCATGTTTATATAGTGCAGTGTTAGCGTTAATCAGGCCAAACCAGATGCGCGGGTACACGCCCTTTTGCATCAAAGGCCACGCCTTCGTCACGCAGTTTTTGGTGCTGACGAGCTGCCCCACCGTGATCGGCAAGTTTTAAGGATGACGCAATCACCCGATGCCAAGGCAACTGATGACCATCCGGCAAATGGCGCATGGCTGAGCCTACCATGCGCGGTGTGGCGCCTTCGGTCATGGTGGCAATCCGCCCATAGGTGGTCACCCGCCCTGCCGGGATCTGATCGACAATCGTGTAAATCTGTTCAAGCAGTTCAGGGCGTGCCATCGCGGGTATCTCCGTTTCAACCTCAGGCCTTAACTCTCGACCTTATAAAGCGTCCACCTGCTGATCAATCGCTTGGAACGCTTCTTTAAGGGCAGCGCCGCGCGTTGCGTCACCCATGTTTAAACCTTCAGCGTAGACCACGTCGACATCCTTGATGCCTATCAGGCCCAGCATGCTTTTCAAGTGCGGCGTTTGGCTATCAAGCTCAGTACCGGCATACATGCCACCGCGAGCCGCCAGAATGAGTGCGCGCTTACCTTCAAGTAAGCCCTGAGGACCATTTTCCGTGTAGCGGAAAGTTTCGCCAGCGCGCAACACGCGGTCAAACCACGCTTTTAACTGCGAAGGGATGCCCAGGTTATACATCGGCACAGCAATCACCAGCACGTCGCTAGCACTCAGTTCGGCAATCAGCTCATCAGAACGCAGCACCAGCGCCTTTTGCTCTTCGTTACGCTCATCTACCGGGGTTTGCCATGCGCCCAGTTCGGCGATATCCAGGTGGGGCAACGCATTGGTAACCACATTGCGAGTGGTAATCTCAACCCCATCGCGAGCAGCAGCGCGCGTTTCAAAATGGCTTGCCAGGGCGTTAGACTGACCATTTTCGCCAAGTACAGAGGAGGTTATCAGAAGGGCACGAGTGGTCATGTAATGCTCCAAAAAAACGTAATAAATTAAAGGATTGGAGCTATTTTACGGTGATTCTAATTAATCAAAAGCGCAATGATCTGCGCATTATATTCGATAAAATCGAATCGTTAAGCCGAACACAAAAAACCCCGCTCGAAGCGGGGTCTTTAACTGGCTGGCCGTTAGGGCTTTTTGGGCCATGCCTTAGGGTCGACCTTGTTGGCAAGCTTGGGGAACTTGCTGGGATCGAAGGTAGGCTCTTTGCCCGCTTTTAACTGCTGCTCGTAGTCACGGAACAGCGCAAAGGCAACGGGCGACAGCATCAAGATAGCCACCAGGTTAATAATCGCCATCATTCCCATGGAGAGATCGGCAAAGTTCCAGATCGCGCCCAAGCTCGCCATCGAGCCCACCATGATCATTGCCAGTACCGCCAAACGATAAATAAACACGGCAACCGGTGCACGCCGACCGGCCAGATACTCAATGTTGGATTCACCATACGAGTAGTTGGCGATCACCGAGGTGAAGGCAAACAGTAAAATCGCGACCGCAACGAACATGGCCCCCCAATCGCCCACGTGGCTTGAAAGCGCCATCTGGGTCAATTGAATGCCGTTATTCTCTTCGCCCGCCAGAAGCTCCGGGCCCGCCATGATAATAATCGCCGCTGTTGCGGTACAAATCACCAGCGTATCCAGAAACACGCCCAGCATTTGGATGAAACCTTGCGCCGCCGGGTGATTGGGGCGCGTGCTGGCTGTTGCCGCCGCGTTAGGTGCTGACCCCATACCCGCTTCGTTGGAGAACAAGCCACGCTGAATACCATTCATGATCGCTTGCGAAACGGCATAGCCCACGGCGCCGCCGGCGGCCTGCTCAATGCCGAAGGCGCTGCGGATAATTGTCATGATCGCGGCAGGGAAATCACTGATATTAAGCGCCACCACTACCAGCGCGAGGATCAGGTATAGCAGCGCCATCAGCGGCACGACCAGCTCAGCGACCTTGGCTATTGATTTCAAACCACCGAAGATAATCGGCGTTACAACGACCACCAAAACTAACCCCATGGCCCAGGTGGGAACGGCAAATGCCTGCTCCATGGCCTGGGCGATGGAGTTGGCCTGCACGCTGTTAAACGCCAATCCAAACGCCACAATCAAACAGATAGAGAACAACACGGCCAGCCAGCGCAAGCCCAGACCACGTTCAATATAGCGGGCCGGCCCGCCGCGGAACGTGTTATCGCCATGGTCGGTTTTGTACGCCTGCGCCAGGGTAGACTCGATAAAGCTGGTCGCCATACCCACCATGGCGGTCATCCACATCCAAAAAATCGCGCCGGGGCCACCAAAGTAAATCGCCACGGCCACACCCGCCAAATTACCGGTACCTACCCTGGCGGCTAAGCTTGTAGATAATGCCTGGAAAGAAGAGATGCCGTCACCGGCGTCCCGGGAAGTGCGCAGCAGCTTAAACATATGGCCAAAATAACGCACCTGAATACCACGCGTCATGATCGTAAAATAAAGGCCTGCACCGATCAGTAGATAAATCAGCACACTGCCCCATAGCAGACCATTGCCGCGATCAACGACCGCCGTCAACAGTTGAGGAAACGAAAAATCCATGCCACACGCCTTTTAAAATCATTTGAGGCGCTTCATTCTTCACGCCTGCACCAAAATGGCAAGAAAATTGACGTATTTATTCCTATATTGCTCCCATAAACTTAAATTTGACCTATTAACCACTGCCGGACGAAGGAGACTTCACCACCTATCTGGCGTAGCTTGAGCGCGGACAACGCCCCTTCAACCCACCGATGGGCTCGCGTATGCTATGGCTTTTTTATTCGCCCATGCCTTTTTTCTTTTTTTGCCGGTGGGAGACAGGATGTCACGCACATTACTGAAAGGACTTGGCCTGCTGGTGGGTTTACTGGCGCTCGCCATCATGTGGCGCTGGATGCAGCAGACAGGCTTGCTTACCCAGGCGCATCTTACCGCCGTGGTCAACCTGGTTAGCCAGTGGCAAACCGCGCCTTGGATGTTTGCCGCGGTGATGGCGGTATACACCGGCACACTGCTTGTTATGTTTCCGCTCAGCCTGCTGGTGGTGGTGACCGGGTTACTGTTCGGGCCTGCGTGGGGGTTAGCGTACGCCACGCTGGGTACGCTCAGCTCTTCGGTTGTTTCTTACTGGGTAGGCCACTGGCTGGGGCGCGAGGCGCTAATGCGCTATGGCGGCCGCCATCTGCGTGGGCTTTCAGGCTACCTATCCGAACGCGGTATTCGCACCATGACCGTGATTAATCTTCTGCCGCTGGCACCGTTTACGTTAACCAACATGCTCGCGGGTGCCTTCCACCTTAACTTTCGGGATTACATGATTGGCTCAACCCTGGGTATTGTACCGGGGCTTGCGGCGGTCATTCTGCTGGGCAGCCAGCTTGGCGCACTCTTTACCGCCGCCTCGCCCCGAGAGCTGGTAATCGCAGGGCTCGGACTGATAGCGGGTATTGGTTTACTGTTTGGACTCAAGCGCTACGCGGCCCGGCGAACGCCTGAGGCTAAATAGGCTTAGCGAGGCGTCGAATGGTATTTGGCCAATACATCTGCGTAAAAACCGCCAATCGTCGTCGCGAAGTTTTCAATATCAAAATCAGCGGCAAACTCGCGCGCCTGATCTCCGAGTGTCTGCCTTAACGTTTCATCGCCCGCTAGTGTAAGAATGCGCCGCCCCCAGGCCTGGCGGTTCTGGGGCGTTTTATAGCCATTAAAACCTTCCCGCACGACGTCATCGATGCCACTTGAGCGCACGGCGACCACCGGCATGCCGGCCGCCATTGCTTCAAGAATAACCATCCCCTGGGTTTCCGAGGTGGAGGCAAATACAAACATATCCCCTAGATGGTAATAAAGCGCCATCTTTTCAGGTGGTACAGCGCCAGCCAGCGTCACGTCATCAGCCAGTCCTAAGTGTTCTATCTGTTGTTGTATTGTCTGGCGATCCGGCCCTTCCCCTATTAGAAGCAGATGCAAATCGTCATGGCCCTGCTGCTTAAGTTCCGCTAGCGAATCCAGCATAAAGCCAATATTTTTCTCCTGACTAATACGCGAAACGCTGACCAGTATTGCTTGCGCCGGCTGAATACCCAACTGTCCGCGTAGAGCGGCCAAGGAAGACTCATCCACCTGCTGAAATCGGGCAAAATCAATGCCCGTCGGCTGCACGAGTGTGGGCGTTTTTACCCCTATCATGCGCAAGTACTCTTCGGCTGAATAGGTCGGCACGATGACCCCCTGACAGCCGTTTGAAAAACGCTTGATCAAATAGTGCGAGATCAAGTTACGAAACAAGACGCTGGGCAGGGGCACAAAATGCGCATAGTGTTCCAAGCGGGTGTGATAGGTGTACACCACCGGCACTTTTAAGCGCCGCCCCATCAATAACCCCATCGACCCTAACCAGAACGGATGATGGACATGGATAATATCGGGCTTAAAGGCTCGCAGGTAACGGCGAAAACGAGCGTTGAACGGATTGGTTAAGCGGAACTCACGCTTTTCACCGAAGGCCATCAACGTAGGAATACGTTTGATTGCCGCATCGTCCTGCCATGCTTCGCGATAACGCGGTACATAAAGCTGAAGCGTATGACCCAGCTCGCTCAGCCCACGGCGCAGGCGGTCGACCGACACTGATACGCCCGATACAAAAGGAAAATAGTTGTTGGATACCATCGCTACCCGCAACGGCTTTCCCAGGTAAGGCGTTGGATCAATATCAAAATCAGGATAGTAGTCCCGCTCTTCAAAAATCAGCTGATACAGGCGCATGGCCAGCAGGGTTAAAAGGCCCACAATCAACAAAAACCGTGGATAGCTAATATAAAAAAACGCATAAATCGTGGAGCCGATGCTGCTTAGCATCCGCCACCAGCCGGGCAAGTTAACGTTTAAGCGGATGGGGGTGACCGTGATATTTTCACCGTTAACATCCACCACCACATAGTGGTGAAAGCTGCTTTCGGCATTCATTAAAATGCCCCCTGCCCCACCGGTAGTAATGTAATTGACGCCATTAACGGTCTGGTCAGAAAAAAGCGACAAGTTCGCTGAAAACACT
The DNA here is from genome assembly GCF_052353045.1 of Halomonas sp. AOP7-B1-5. NCBI lineage: Bacteria > Pseudomonadati > Pseudomonadota > Gammaproteobacteria > Oceanospirillales > Halomonadaceae > Halomonas > Halomonas sp. AOP7-B1-5. The sequence continues at coordinate 50,035 of NZ_JBQTDC010000017.1, forward strand.
GTATCCACCGCATAGCTTTCGGCGAGCCGCATGATGCCATCACTCAGAGCGGTATCGTTTAAATAGTTATCTGACTCAAACGGGGGCGCCTCATTAATCACGTTATGCAGCGGCAGGCCGACAAAGACAAAACGGTGTTCAGCCTCTGACGCCGCAAGCTCACGTTCCAGCCAGTCCAACTGCCATGATGTTGAAGACTTGCCAGTGCCGTCCAGAAAGATAAAGTGGCTATTGCCCGCCCCAAACGAGTAAAAATGCGGGCCAAAATGCTCATAGAAAAGATAGCTGCCAAAATCGCTGTCTTCGTTATCCCCATAGGTGAGCAGATAAGGAATATTGAGTGCTTCCATACTGTCGTAAATGGCTTGGTAGCTCTCCTGCTGGCCGCTGCTGACAGCGTTACCAGCAGAAACCAGAAAGTCGATACCGCCCTGATTAAGCTGGGGCACGATTTCGTTACGAAACACGCTCACCGAGTTGTTGATATTGCCGACCACAGCAAACCGATAGGCATCGCGTTCAGAAAGTGCATCGCGAATGTCGGCAACTTCCAGGGTATGCACCGACTCAAACGTAGGCTCGGCCACGTAAAGCCATACCTGGTGAGTAACCAGAACAGCTACCAACGCCAGATTAAGCACAAAGAAAAGCCGTATCCAGCGCTTATGAGAACGTTGGAAAGCACGCAGGAAAGAGCGTTGAGAGGACATCTAGAACGGCTTACTCATGTGAATTAGACAAATAATATAACGGTATATTCATTTAGCGTGTTTCGCAGCCGTTAAGTGTCGCTAATAAGCGTCGAGGACCGCCTTGGTCGCGATGCTCGCCTAACCAAAGGCCTTGCCATGTGCCCAGTGCTAACCGCCCATCGCGCACGGCAAGCGTTACCTGGGTGCCCAACAAACTGGCGGCCACATGCGCAGGCATATCATCGGGGCCTTCCAGCGTGTGTCGAAAGTAGCTCAGCCCTTCGGGTATCAGATTACCCATAAAAGCATTTAAATCATGCCGTACATCCGGGTCGGTATTTTCATTAAGAGTAAGCGACGCCGAAGTATGCATGAGCTGCAGGTGCAAAAGTCCCACGCAGCATTCCGACAAGCAAGGCAGTGCACGAGCCACCTCATCGGTAATCAAGTGAAATCCCCGTGCCAACTCAGCCAAGTGAATTTCCTGCTGATGCCACATAAAATACTCCTTTATTCGGCGCGCCTTTATTTTAAGGTCATGCTCACCGTAGCCGATTTATTAGCGCTTATCGTTTGGCCACGCGGATAAGATACCCATTTTATCCAATGGTTTCCGCCGTTAGGCGATGACTTCGTACATTAGCTAGGATAACTATCAATGGGCACTGGTGGCAGGTCCTGATCGTGATTACCTATGGATTCTTTCGCGCACGCCCACGTTGGATAGCGACACTGAGCAACGCCTTCGTCAACGGGCTGCCGAGCTCGACTTCCCGACCGATGAGCTGATTAGGGTAGCTCATGGTGAAGAGTGTCCCCGCCATTAACGAAGCCTTTGTACCGCAGGTAGCGGTGGCACCCGCCCGGTAATCTCACGCTGCACGTAGTCGATAAACGCGCGTAACCGGGCAGGCACATGGCGGCGCTGCTCAAACACCGCGTAGAAATCCGCCCGCACGCCTTGCCATTGCGTCAATAACGGCTGCAGCGCTCCACTGGCAAGGTGCTCGTTCACATCCCACCAGGAACGCAGCATAACCCCATGACCATCCAGCGCCATGCGGGTAATTACCTCACCATCATTACTGGCAAGCCGCCCACTGACTTTCACCGACTGAACGTGCTCCGGGTCATCGCAACGCTCAAAACGCCACAGCGGAAAATCCGTATCGTTTTCACGAATCAGCAAGCAGGTCTGGCGTGAAAGTTCCGCAGGTGTCGTCAATGCCGGCATTTGGGCAATATAGGCAGGGGCAGCACACAGCACTCGGCGATTGGGCAAAATGGGCTTGGCGATCAAACGCGAATCGGGCGGCTCGCCAATCCGGATGCCCACATCAAAGCCGTGATCGCTTAGGTTCATAGGGAAATTGGTGAGTTCTAACCACCCTTCCACCTCGGCGTGGGCTTCGCAAAACTTGGATAGCAGCGGCGCGATATGCCGCCTCCCAAAGCCAAAGGTCGCGTTGACCCGCAGTCGCCCGCTGAGCCCCTGGCGATGCGTATCGGTAAGTGAATTCTCAAGCTCCCCCAGCTCATCCAGGATCAGCGCCCCGCGTGATAAGTAGCGCTCGCCCTCTGCCGTTAGCGTTAACCGCCTAGTGGTACGTGCAGCAAGTTCCACGCCCAGCCTTGCTTCTAACTGTTTTAAGCGTTTGCTTACCGCCGACAGTGAAAGCCCCAGCTCACGTGCCGTAGTCGTTAAGCTTCCCGCACGGGCCAACGTCTGGAAAAACGCAAGATCGTCTAGTGCCGACATGGATTCTCTACTTTTAAACAACAATAGCTTGCATAGTAGCCTGATTATTATCTTCTCCAAAGCCGCTACACTTTTCTAGCTAGTGTTCATAAGAGCTTTTTTAATACGAGTCTTAATAACGCGTCTTAACAACACGTCTTAACAACAAACCAGGAGTCCATATGGCCCACCGCATTGCAGTTATCGCTGGCGACGGCATTGGCACCGAAGTCATGCCCGAAGGTATTCGTGCCTTAGAGGCCGCTGCCAAACGCTTTAATATTGATCTTGAGTTCACAACGTTTGAGTTTGGCAGCTGCGACTACTACCTTGAGCACGGCCAAATGATGCCGGACGACTGGTTTGAACAGCTCAAAGATTTCGATGCGCTGTTTTATGGTGCCGTGGGCTGGCCTGAAAAAGTCCCTGATCACATTTCCTTATGGGGGTCGCTGCTCCAGTTCCGCCGCCGGTTCGATCAATACATTAATTTGCGCCCCTGTAAACTGATGCCCGGCATCCAAAGCCCCTTGGCCGGTCGTAAACCGGGCGATATAGACTTCTACGTGGTACGCGAGAATACCGAAGGCGAGTACTCAAGCATTGGCGGCAAGATGTTTGAAGGCACCGAACGCGAAATCGTCATCCAGGAAACCGTGATGAGCCGCACTGGCGTTGACCGGGTACTGAAGTACGCGTTTGACCTGGCCCAAACCCGCCCGCGTAAAAAGCTCACCTCGGCCACCAAGTCCAACGGCATCTCCATCACCATGCCCTACTGGGATGAGCGGGTGCTGGAAATGGCCAAGCAGTACCCGGACATCAGCGTAGATAAATTTCATATCGATATTCTAACCGCCAACTTCGTGCTGCATCCGGACTGGTTCGACGTGGTCGTGGGTAGCAACCTGTTTGGCGACATTCTGTCCGACCTGGGTCCGGCGTGTACTGGCACCATCGGCATTGCCCCTTCGGCCAATATTAATCCGGAAGGCAAATTTCCCAGCCTGTTCGAGCCGGTACACGGCAGCGCCCCGGATATTGCAGGCAAGGGTATCGCCAATCCGATTGGCCAGATCTGGTCTGGCGCTATGATGCTTGAGCATCTGGGCTATAAAGAAGCCGCTGATGCGATGGTCACGGCTATAGAAAACGTGCTTAGCGAAGGCGACAGCCAAGTGGTCACCCGCGATGTTGGCGGCCAGGGCACTACTGAAAGTCTGGGCCGCGCGATTGCTGACACCATTGCCAAGTAACGTTTATTACGCTTAAAGCCAGCTGCCCGAATGAAATATGTCGGGCAGTCGTATGCATGACTTATAGCGGCTTATGTTCTACCTTTTTGTTTGAGGCCTTATTTAGATCGTACTTGAGATCGTACTTGAGACAGTTGCGGATTCGCTTCGCCAATAGCGCTAATAACAAAAGCTAGGACAATCCCATGAAACTTGGACGTCGTCAGTTCCTCTCGGCAACGGCTGCCTTAGCCGCTGTCGGCACCTCATCACCGCTCTTTGCTCTCCAAACCTCGCTGGGGGGCGTTCCTGATCGCTACCCCATCGATGCCTGGAAAGTCGAAGATCCCCGATTCAATGACTACACGATTTTCAATAGCCCTCTGGAACGCCACTGGAGCGGCGGGCTATGGACTGAAGGGCCGGCATGGAATGCTGTGGGGCGCTACGTTGTATTCAGCGATATTCCACGCGCCCTACAAATGCGCTGGGACGAAGCAACTGATCAGGTCAGCGTGTTAAGACACAATGTCGGGTACTCCAACGGCAATACGTTCGATCATCAAGGGCGCCTAATCTCCTGCGAACATTACCCATCACGCGTATTGCGCTACGAATGGGATGGCTCCACTACGGTACTGGCCGAGCGCTATCAGGGTAAACCACTGAACGCCCCTAACGATTTAGTGGCACTGCCCTCGGGTGGCGTAATCTTCACCGACCCGGGATATGGCGCTCATTTTGACTACGAGGGTAAAAAGCGCGCCTTGGAACTCGAAACAGCGATCTACTACGTCGACGATAGTCTTGATGAGCCCATCAAGCTCACCGAGGATATCCACAAACCCAACGGGATCGTATTGACGCCGGATGGCCGCAGTTTTTACGCTAGCGATAGCGCCCCGACCCATTTTGAAGAGCCCGCCAGAATTATTCGCTGGGCACTTAGCGAGGACGGACGAAGCGTTAGTGACCGGCAGGTAGTCGTCACCAGTGAAGATACGATTTTCGACGGCATGGCCTGCGATATAGACGGCAATATCTGGTCAAGTGCCAACGGTGGCGAGGGAATCGATGGGGTGGTGGTATTTTCGCCGACAGGTGAACTCTTGGGGCGTGTGTTACTGCCCGAGGTGTGTTCCAACGTGTGCTTTGCTGGTAAGGGGCGTAACCGCCTGTTTATGACGGCCAGCCAATCCGTCTATACCATTTACACAGCGACTCGCGGAGCCTAGCTATTGATAAAGCCTCACTGAATTTCATCAGTGAGGCTTGCGTTTTTCAGGCTAGGCTAAAGTAGCGGTTAACCCGCCAGCTTCGCGGCAATTTTTGCAACGTGCTCGCCCTGAAAACGGGCGAGTTTCAGCTCTCGCTCGCTGGGCTGGCGAGAGCCGTCGCTACCGGCAAGCGTTGCCGCGCCGTAGGGATTGCCGCCACTTACTTCTGAAATATCGAACTGCTCTTCAATGCCGTAGCCGATCGGCACGATCACCATGCCGTGATGGGCAAGCGTCGTCCAAGTAGACGTGACCGTCATCTCTTCGCCACCGCCGGTTCCGGTAGACGTAAACACGCTAGCCACTTTGCCACGCAGCGCGCCGCTTGCCCATAAGCCACCCGTTTGATCAAGGAAGGTTCGCATTTGGCCCGTCATATTGCCAAAACGGGTGGGGGTGCCAAAAATAATGGCGTCGTAATCGGCAAGTTCCTGAGGAGTTGCTTCCGGTGTATCGTAATCCTGCTTGCCCCCTGCGTTTTTGAAGGCTTCTTCCGGCATAGTTTCAGGTACGCGTTTGACGCTTACCTCCACCCCACTTACCTGCTTCGCCCCTTCAGCAACGGCTTTGGCCAAGGTATCAACATGGCCATACATTGAATAGTAAAGTACCAATATCTTTGTCATTGCTTACTCCTTTGGACTATTTTTAACGACTAGATTTTAGCTGCGTTAATGGCATCCCCATGGGGAACGACTACACCTTAGCCTAGCCCGCCATGGGTAAAAGCGAATGTTTTCATCGGCTACTTTCGGTTTTCTCCACGGCTTTTACCTTGCGCAGATACACCGCGGTGACTAGCTTTTAACAGTTGAATTTAACAAATGAGTTTTTAACAAATGATTGTGCCGCGAACGACAAGGACCCCGTCAAATGACTATATTTGAAGCGCTACGCAAAGATCATGATCTACAGCGTGACCTGATGGAACGCTTAGTCAACACTCACGGTGACAGTGAAGAGCGCGATACGCTTTATCAGCAGGTTAAGCATGAGCTACAGCATCATGCTATCGCTGAAGAACGCGCGTTTTATATTCCGTTAATGGAATTGGACTTAACCCAGGAAAAAGCCCGCCACAGCGTCGCCGAGCACCATGAAATTGACGAGCTTCTTGAGCAGCTGGATAGCACCGACTATAGCGCGTCAAGCTGGCTGACCTATGCCAAGCAGCTACAGCATCTGGTCACTCACCATCTGGATGAAGAAGAGCAGGAAGTCTTCCAACTGGCAGGTCGTGGCCTGAAAGCGCCACAAAAAACCTCGCTTGCCGGTGAGTACGAAGAAGAAATGCAGCGTCTGCGTCAAGCCTAAGTTTTACAGAGAAGTTAGCCCCGCTCTTGTTAAACGCTCGCCTTTTGGCGAGCGTTTTAGGTTATCGTCTTACACGAGGGCACCCGCCATTTTCATAACCACGACGCCAATACTTGCTCCCACTCTTGAGCATGTTAAACATGACAAGTGAATTTTTAACTAATAACAAGAGGCTGATGATGCTGGAGCACTGGCTTGACTGGACCCTGGATGACCGTCTGCCCACACGGCGAAGCGGCCGATTTGCCAGTGGCTCTTATACGTTTCACGCCCCTGGGGTGATGGAGCTTACCCCGAAGACGCCTCAACCCGATGCCCACTGCTGTATTTTTTCAGCCGCCATTCACGGCAATGAAACGGCCCCGGTCGAGCTGATAGGTGCTTGGCTGAGCGCTTTGGAAGCTGGAAGTATCACGCTTGGAGCGCCAGTACTGGTAATTCTGGGCAACATTCCTGCATTGCGTGTCCAGCAGCGCTTTATCGAAACCAATCTTAACCGGCTCTTTAACCGCGATTTAAGCGACAGCGGTGTAGAACCTGACCGTGCCCGCGAACTAATGGCCGCCGTGGATAGGTTTTATGCAGACCACGCCCAACGTCCCAAACTGCACTACGATTTACATACCGCGATTCGTGACAGCCTTTTTCCGCGTTTTATCGTAGAACCATTTTCAAAAACGGCCACTACGGCCGATCAATGGCATTGGCTTGCCGCAGCTGGCATGCAGGCGGTACTTCATCAACATCAGACAAGCTGGACATTTTCTCACTACAGCAAGCACTATCATCAAGCGCAGGCGTTTACCTTTGAGCTGGGCCGGGTAGCGCCTTTCGGGCAAAATGATATGGCACCGCTTGCGCCCATGCAGGCGCTGTTAACCGCACTAAGTCAAGGTCAAACGCCCCCACGGCAGGTTCCGGAGAAGATGACGTTTTTCCAGGTCCAGCATGAACTTATGCGTCAGGCGGAAGACTTTACTCTTTACTTTGCAAGCGACACGCCCAATTTCAGCTGCTTTGAGCCGGGGACCCGCCTGGCGTGGGATAGCGTAGCGGGCGATTTCATCGTGGGTGACACACCACTTTACGTGGTGTTCCCTAATGCTAATGTCGCTATCGGCGCTCGGGCGGCGCTTTTAGTATCACCGTCCCAAGCAGTAAATTAGGCGGCAAAATCACCAATAGTTATTTAATAACAACAACCTAGGGGCGAATCAAAGCCATAATGCGGATAACTTGCGGCAGACTTCCTACATTTATCGTATAAGGAAAGCACGCAATTTCTGCTGGGCCTGATAGAATCGCCACTTTTTTCGCGCCAGCCGCATTCGACAACATACGCAAAATAAACGTGTTGCTACCGCGGCGACTTTGTACTGGAGCCTATGTTTATGGCCGCTACTCCCCTGGAAGTGCGTAATATTAAAAAGCGCTTCGGCGATACAGAAGTTTTAAAAGGCCTCTCACTTGAAGCTCAAAAAGGTGATGTGATCACGCTGATTGGCGCTTCAGGGTCAGGCAAGAGTACCTTTTTGCGTTGCATGAACCTGCTCGAGCAACCCGATGAAGGCGAGATTATTCTTCACGGCGACCCAATCCGCTTTAAGCAAACCCGGCATGGGCGTGAACCTGCCGATTGGAAACAGGTCGTGCAAATGCGCGCCAAGCTTTCGATGGTGTTTCAGAATTTCAATCTTTGGGCGCATATGACGCTGCTTGAAAACATTATCGAAGCACCGGTTCATGTACTAGGCATCCCCAAGAAAGAAGCCATCGAACAAGCCAATGCCTTGCTTGAACGTGTGGGATTAACCGCTCGCGCCAATGCCTACCCGGTACAAATGTCGGGCGGCCAACAGCAGCGCGGCGCGATTGCCCGGGCGCTGGCCATGAATCCAGAAGTCATGCTGTTTGATGAACCGACCTCTGCGCTTGACCCTGAATTGGTCGGTGACGTGCTGAAAGTCATGCGCGATCTGGCCAATGAAGGGCGCACCATGGTGGTGGTCACCCACGAGATGAGCTTTGCCCGGGATGTTTCAAGCCAAGTGATCTACCTTCATCAAGGGCTGGTGGAAGAGGCCGGTAAGCCTGACGAGGTATTGGGCAACCCGCAGTCGTCTCGGCTTAAACAGTTTCTTACCCCCCACTACTGATCTGCGAGGCGACCATGCTGGATTTGCAAGGGTACGGCCCGCGTTTGATCGAAGGCGCTGGGGTTACCGTCCAACTAGCCGTTTTATCGCTTCTGTTAGCCGTTGCGCTAGGCCTGTTGACCGCCACGGCCAAGATGTCGCGTAACTGGTTTTTACATCGCACGGCCACGCTCTACACCACGCTCATTCGTGGTGTGCCTGACCTTGTGCTGATGATGCTGCTGTTTTACGGCGGCCAGATAGGCGTTAACGCCATTAGCGACATTCTTTATTACGATTTTGAGATTGATCTTTATATCAATTTCAACGCTTTCGCCGCAGGCGTGCTGACCATCGGGTTTATTTTCGGTGCCTATATGGGGGAAACCTTCCGCGGCGCCTTCATGGCCGTGGACAACGGCCAGATAGAAGCAGGTAAAGCCTACGGCATGAGCAGCGGCCTAGTTTTCCGACGCATTCGGTTTCCGCAGATGATGCGCCATGCCCTGCCTGGGCTTTCCAACAACTGGATGGTCCTGCTGAAAACCACCGCGCTTGTGTCGGTGATCGGCCTGACCGATATGGTTCGCGTGGCAGCAGAAGCCTCTCGCGCCACCCACGAGCCGTTTGTGTTTTTAATTCCTGTAGCGGTTGCCTACCTGTTGATTGCCAGCGTCTCCGAGTGGATTTTTGCCCGGTTACAAAAGCGCTACGACATCGGCTTCGGGGAGCATTGAAATGCCAGATATTTCCGCTTGGTTCAACGATCTTTTATCCGGCAATCTGATTTTCACGCCGACCACACTGGGCTATTACTGGACAGGGCTTGTGACCACCTCACAGCTGGTGTTCCTGTCGTTAGTGATCGGGCTGGCACTGGCGGTGCCGCTTGCCATCATGCGCAGCTCGCGGCGTAAATGGATCAGCCTGCCAGTGTATGTTTACACCTACGTGTTTCGCGGCACGCCGCTGCTGATCCAGCTGTATATTATTTACTACGGCGTGGTGTTTTTTGACGGTATTCAGGAAAGCTTTTTCTGGCCGATTTTCCGCGAGGCGTTCTATCCCGCGCTGATCGCCTTTACGCTTAATACCGCCGCCTACACGACCGAGATTTTCCGGGGTGCCATCAAGGCAACGTCCAAGGGCGAAATCGAAGCAGCGCGTGCTTACGGTATGTCTCAGGGGCTAATGATGCGGCGTATTATTATCCCCAGCGCCTTTCGCCGTGCCCTGCCCGCTTACGGCAATGAAGTAATTTTCATGCTACATGCCAGCGCCATTGCCAGCGTAGTCACCCTGATGGATCTGACCGGTGCGGCCCGTTATGTCTACTCACGGTTCTATACACCGTTTGAGCCATTTCTGTTCGTGGCGTTGATTTATCTTTGTCTTACGTTTGCCATCCTGTTCTTCTTCCGTTTTCTGGAAAAGAAATTGTTGGCTCACCTTAAGCCGCAAACCCTTTGATCGATTAGGCTTAATAGTAAGCGTCAAACAAACGTTGGTTCACATAGCGTATTTCTCTTTTCGCCAACCTCAACCTGGGTTACGTTAAAGAGGATCACCTTGTGTGAACCTGTTTTACAACGGAGCTTAATAATGAAAAAACTGCTATCGGTTTCCTTGATCGGCTTGGCGGTGGCTGCGGCCTCTTCTGCACAGGCACGCGACTATGACCACGTGCGCATCGGCGTTGATGTTCCTTACGTTCCGATGGAATACCGCACTGCTGAAGGCGACCTAACCGGTTTTGATATTGACCTGGGTAACGCCATGTGTGAAGAAATCGGCGTTACCTGTGAATGGGTCGAGCAGGAGTGGGACGGCATTATTCCGGGTCTTCTGTCACGTAACTATGATGCGGTCATGTCGTCCATGACGATTAACGATGAGCGTCGCCAGCAGGTGCTTTTCTCAGAGCCCTACATCACCATGCCGTCAGCCTGGTTTGCGGCAAGCGACCTGGATATCGATGAAGCCAACGAAGAGACCCTTGAAGGCCTGACCATCGGCGTTCAGCGCGGTACGCTTCAGGACAACTACGTCACCGACAACTACAGCAGTGTCGCCGATATCAGCCGCTACTCTACTGCCGATGATATGGTGCTGGATATGGACGCTCAGCGTCTGGATATCGTCTTCCTCGACTTCCCGATCGGCCAGTCCACTCTGGTTGAGAACGAAGATGGCGACTACACCATCGTGGGCGAGAAAATCTCCGAGCCTAAAGAGTACTTTGGCGACGGCTTTGGTATCGCCTTCCGCCAGCGTGACGAAGCGCTTGCCGAGAAATTCAACGAAGCGCTCGCCACTCTGAAAGAAGATGGCACCTACGACGAAATCCACGCCCGCTACTTCGGCGAAGAGTAATCGTCTCTTCTCCCCGGTTTATGCCGGGGAGAAGCCCCTGCTTAGCCCCTTCCATTCTATTTCCTCACCTCTTTTCTACTGCTGCCCCATGACGCCGTTCCTGGGCATTTTCTTATCTTTAAACCTTGGCTTACATACAGCGCTTCCTCGAATTGCTACCAAGATGAGCAAATTCAGTGAACTAGCCGTGCTACTATCAGTCTCTCAAAGCAAGCTAGTGACCGACAGGGAGGTTTTATGGCTAATGCATCGTCACCGTTACGACCCTCTTCCCATTGGACGGGCTGGGGCCAGTGGCTCGCGTTGATCACCATGACGGTGGATCATCTTACCCGCTACGTACTTCCTTGGGATTTAAGCTGGGCAGGTTCTTCCATTGGGCGAATCGCTTTTCCGCTATTTGCCGCCATGGTGGCTTGGCATGGGTTGTTCAATACGCGTAATCCATTACGCTACTCGCGGCGTATTCTAATTATCGGCCTGGTAGCACAAGTGCCCTACATGCTGATGCCGCGCGCCTCTGATGCGCTGATTCTTAACGTGTGTTTTACCCTGGCAAGTGGCCTGGCTCTGGGCACGCTGGTACGCCAGGGCTGGCAGCATTACCAACAGCAAACCCTGGGGTTTGGCTGGCTTCTGCTAGGTGCGGCGGTAGGCGTTACGCTTTGGTATCTGCTGGGCTTCTGGGTGGAGTATGGTCACAACGGCCTGCTGTTGATTCCTCTGCTCATGTTTGCCATGCACGCGCTAAGTCAGGCAGGGTCTCATTTTCAATCACGCTTATGGGCAGGGCTCGCGGCATTTCCGGTGCTTTGGATCGCCGGTCAGATGAACGCCTCGGACATGGCTAAATCCTTTACCGTGGCTACCTGCTTGGTTGTGCTGATACTCGCCGCAGGCGCTGCCCGGCGAGTCGCCCCCGTACAGCTTGCCATGCCGCGTAGGCTTTGGTTGGCCTGGTATCCTGGGCACTTTGCCTTAATAGCGCTGTGGCTGCTTGTCAGCGGTCAACTCGCCATTTAAACGTCTTGCTGAGAAGAGCCGGGCTGCGTAAAGTTTTCCTTAACGGCCTTACGCATCCACGGCTGGTAGCGTTTCATCTGATTGCGTCCCTCGGCTTTGGCTTGATACATGGCAATATCTGCCTGCTTTAACATTTCAGGAGCATCGCAATGCTCTGTTTCAAAGCAGGTGTAGCCTATGCTGGGCGTTACTTTCAGCCAACGGTTTTCCAAGCGGTAGGCGCCTGCAAGGATCTGCTCTAACCGCTGCATAAAATCCTGAACCTGCTGTTCGGCTATTGAGCTATTGGCTGTCTCGAACAGTGCTAGCAGTACAAATTCATCACCACTCAAACGTGCGGCCATCCCCGTTTCACCTTTGCACTGCTCCAAGCGGCGAGCCACCTGTATTAACAAGTCATCCCCCGCAGCATGCCCCAAGCTATCGTTAATAAGCTTGAAACGATCCATATCCAAAAACACGATAAGTCCGGTTTTGAGCAATTTTTCATCGCTCAAGCGGTTCAAGCTATCAATAAACAGTCGGCGATTAGGAAGATCCGTCAACGCATCGTAATAAGCCTGTCGATAAATTATCGCTTCAGAGCGCTTTTGCTCAGTGAAATCTTCAATAATCGCAATACCGCCGATCTTATGATCACTTGCCGTACGCACCGCGTTGAAAAACGATCGCAGCGGCGTTCCCTGGTCATGGCGGGGTAGGTAAAAGGTACCCTCGTAGTACCCCGTGCCTTTTTCCAGAGCATCAGCCACCGCTGTTGCTACCTTCTGATCTGCACGGTGATCCAGCATGCAGTACCCAAGCAATTGATCGCGTGTACCACCCAATATTTCCAGCAGCTTGTCATTGCAGTTGGTAATCACGCCTTGCGAATCAAGGTGCAGACCCCCCAGCGGGGAGTGTAAATAAATAGATTGATAACGATCTTCGCTCTCTTGAAGCAGGGCTTCTCTAGAGGCCATCTCCACACGTAGTGCGATGTTGTCGTGGATAATGTGGCTAAGCCTACGGCTGGTGACCAGTATCAGGCCCATGAAAAGCAGCACCAGCAAGCACATTTGTGATGAAAGTTGCCCGCCATAAAGCAAGAACTGAATGGGTAATGGCAGCAAGATTGGCATCACAAAAAGTATAGCCACCCACCATACCGACGACAGTGTTGTCACACCACCAGCGGCAATGCCCGCCATCACGATAGTGAGAATAGTCGTTTGTTTGGCGTACTCTGGGCTAAAAAACAGAATCGAGGCAGCCCCCCACACACAGCCAGCTAGAAAAGCGCTCTGAGAAAACCACAGCAACCAATCGGGATTTTTTTGATTATTAGCCGACGCATGATGATATCGATAAGCCAACCTCAAACGTAATATCGAAACCAGTATTAAGGCAGCCAACCAGCCCATCAATAATAGCGCGCTGACGATTGTCCACAGCGCCGCTACCAGCAGGCCACCTGCAAATATGCTAGTTAGCACTGGCTGCCATAGCTTTTCATAGAGCAGGCAGACTTTCTCTACCTGTAAACGGCAAGCCGCTTTTTGATGAGCGTACGGATGGCCGCCAAACCTGAACAGCTTGGCGGTCATCCTTGCAAGAGGCGGCATACTGACATCCTGATTATTAATCTTATTTTATATAATCGGCAGATATGCATATTTATTAAATCAATAGTTGGAATACTTTAAGGATACCAACCCTCTGCGCTAGCCCCTGGCGTGCAAAAACAAGAACGTTTTCTCGTACGCTGCTGGCGTTACAGCGACGACTCAAAACTCCACTCAACCGGCGGAGCATCTGGCAGTAATGCCTGGCAGGCGCGAACCTTTTCCAGAAGCTCTGTATGGGTAGTCGCCACCACGTTCACATGGGCTAGCTTGCGCCCTGCTCGCTCGGCTTTGTCGTAACGATGCAGGTGGGTATTGGCAAGCTTGAGCATGGCCACGTTATCGCCTTCCTGGCCGATCACATTGACCATGCAGGTGGGCGCAATGGCCACGGTGCTGCCCAGCGGCAATCCCTGAATCGCACGAAGGTGGTTCTCAAACTGGCTAGTGACCGCGCCATCCATTGTCCAGTGGCCGGAGTTATGCACTCGCGGCGCCATCTCGTTGGCCAGCAGGCTGCCATCGCGGGTCTGAAACAGCTCAAGCGCCAGCACGCCCACGTAATCCAGCTCGTCCAGCAAGGTGCGAATATACGTATCCGCGGTTTGCTGAACCTGAACGTCCAGATCCGGCAGCGGCGCCACCGAGTAGCGCAGAATGCCGCCCACGTGCTGGTTTTCCGCCATGGGGTAGAAAACCGCTTCGCCATCGCGGCCGCGCACGGCAATCATCGACACTTCACGGACAAAATCGACAAACGCTTCAACGATCAGCTGCGCATGGCCGATGCTCTGCCACGCCTCAGCCGCCTCTTCAGGGGCTTTTAACACCGCCTGGCCTTTACCGTCGTAACCTTCAGTGACGGATTTTGCTACCACCGGGCAGCCAAGCTCCCGGGCGGCCGCTTCAAGCTGCTCGGCACTTTCAACGACGCGATAAGCCGGTGTCGGAATATTTAAACGATCAAACAGGGCTTTCTCTTCAACCCGGTTTTGGCAAACCTCGATCGCCCGGCTGCTGGGATAAACCGGCTTATGTTTTTCGATCTCCTGCACAAGCGACACCGGCAGATGCTCGAATTCATAGGTGACCACGTCCACCTTGGCGAGAAACTCCGCCAAATGCTGATTATCTGGATCAACGATAACCTCGCCAATGCCAGCGCTGGGATTACCCGTGGTATCTAAAAAGGTAAACCGGTTGCCCAGCGGATAACCGGCGAGCGCCAGCATGCGGCCTAGCTGGCCTGCGCCTAGAACGCCAATGTTCATCGGGTGTCTCCTTATTCTGCATCCGGCGCAGGGCGCGGGTCCGGATTATCCAGCACCAGCTGGGTCTGCTCGGCGCGGAAGGCATCGACGGCATCACGTACCGCACTGTCCTGCAGGCCCACAATCTGAGCGGCCAGCAGGCCCGCATTGGTCGCGCCCGCTTTACCGATCGCCAGTGTACCCACCGCGATACCCCCCGGCATCTGGGCAATCGAAAGCAGTGAATCAAGCCCCTTCAAGGCTTTAGACTCAACCGGCACGCCCAACACCGGCAGCGGCGTTTGTGAGGCCACCATCCCCGGCAGGTGGGCAGCGCCCCCGGCACCGGCCACAATCACCTGCAGGCCACGCCCAGCGGCGCTTTTAGCATAGTCAAACAGCAGGTCGGGCGTGCGGTGGGCGGATACCACGCGCGTTTCATAGGCAACGCCTAAGCGCTCCAGCATCGTGACCGCATGCTCCATCACCGGCCAATCGGATTTGGACCCCATGATGACGCCCACTTTGGGTGCGCTATTCGACGACATGCCATTTCTCCCCGGCCAGTGGCCTTATAAAAAATGATAAAAGTGCCGCACGCCAGAAGCTGAAGCGCACGCTAAAATGAGGCGCATAGTTTACCAGAGCTGGGGCGCAAGCGGGTGTTCACAAATGTCGCTAAATTTTCATCAAATTAAATATTGAAAAGCATCTGCGTTGGCGGCATTGTGTATTCGTCATTTCAGACTTATGGAGTCACATGAGTACGGCATACTCGACTGCTCACGCAGAAACGCTGGATCCTCCGCGAAGCAGCCCTGACCTCGACGTCAGGGAATTAGAAAAACGCACGCGCCTAATGCGCATTATCACGCGTTTGATTGCAGTATCAGACCTAGGAAGTCGGGAGATTGCCCGCCAGGCAGGCCTTCCCGTACAGAAGATTAGCGATTTGCTCGCCGGCAGGCTTGAGCACCTGAACATTGACGAACTCAATGTTCTGCGCCGCACACTAGAACTGGAGGCGCCATAGCAGCAGCCCTCCCATCACCAAATCGACAAACGCCTCGCAAATGCGAGGCGTTTTTTTATGGCACCAATCAGCAGCTAGCCAGCTAGTCTTCGCGCTGCTCGAACGCTTCGGCGGCCTGAATCGCTTCTTTCTCAGAGGTATGTTCAGAAACCACCACTTCATTTTCCGGCTGGGATACATCCACGACTTGCCAGCCAGTAATGGTTTCTTTCAGATCAGAGACATCAAACACCGGGTCGATGCGGGCTTGTCGGGTAGACATTCTACTCTCCTTGGATTTACGACAATTGACGTATTACCAGCGTAGAAGACAAAACCGTCGAGGGAAAAGACGTTGGGCCGCTTTTGATTAATCGCAAAACCAGGCCTACCTATAACGTCGATATCAAAAGACCGCCCAACGCAATCACTATAACCACCGCCCAGGCAGGAAGTTTCCACACCGTCAGCAGCAAAAATCCTGTCAGTGCCAAGGCAAATTCATACGGCCCAATAATCGCGCTGGTCCATACCGGCTGATAGAGCGCCGCCCCCAGAATCCCGACCACCGCGGCATTGGCGCCGCGCATTAGCGCCTGAGCACTACCCCACTGGCGAAAGCGATTCCAAAATGGCAGTACGCCGACCAGCAGTAAAAAGCCCGGCACAAAAATTGCCAGCAGGGCCAATAGCGCCCCCGCCAGCCCATTAACCCCAGGCAGCAGCGCACCTAAATAAGCCGCAAAGGTAAATAGTGGCCCAGGAACGGCCTGCGCCGCCCCATAGCCGGTTAAAAACGCATCCGGCGTTACCCAGCCCGACTGCACCACTTCCGCTTCCAGTAGCGGCAGTACCACATGCCCACCGCCAAATACCAGCGCGCCCGAGCGGTAGAACGCATCGAGAATATCCAGCCATACGGCACTCCCCGCAAGCAGCGGCAGCACAATTAAAAACCCAGCAAATAATATCAGTGCGACAACGCCTGCTTGGCGCGAGATGGAGAAGTGGAGCTGTTCTGGTGTCGGCATCGACGCTTCACGGCAGAGTATTAAACCCGCTAATCCGCCTGCCACGATGGCACTGACCTGCCCCATCGGCCCGCTTAAGAAGCCCACGGTAAACACCGCCAGTAGCGCAATGCCTGTACGCGTTTTATCCGGGCACAGGTTGCGTGCCATGCCCCACACAGCGTGGGCCACAATCGCCACCGCAACGATCTTCAAACCGTGAATAAGGCCGCTGGCAACAGGGCCATCCAACACCGCTGCGCCCAACGCAAACAGCACCAGCACAATGGCCGAAGGCAGTGTAAAGGCAAGCCACGCCGCCGCCGCCCCCCAAGGCCCGGCGCGCATTAACCCCAGGGCGAAACCTACCTGGCTGCTAGCCGGTCCCGGCAAGAACTGACAGAGCGCGACCAGATCCGCATAGGCCGCTTCAGAAATCCATCGACGGCGCTCTACAAACTCGGTACGAAAGTAGCTCAGATGCGCCACCGGCCCACCAAAGGAGGTCAGGCCGAGCCATAGAAAAACGCTGAAGACTTCGCTGATACGTACTTGAGCTCCTGATTGCTTTGCCATGATACTTTTCTTGGTCCATAAAAAAGCGCAAGGATAAACCTTGCGCTTGACTGTTTAATGACAGGAATATAAATAATTCATATGCCAATCATACAACGGACGGTAAAAGCTACAATCAGGCAATAACCGATAAAGCGAAGTCACTCTCGCTCAAGCCAATCACATCCGCCACTTCATCCAGCGACTCAACAGCGGCGACCTGCTCGCGATCTTCAGTATCACTCCAATCAGCATCAAACCACAGTTCTGCCACGTTGTTATCACTGTTAAATACCACAACGTATGCTGAGACACTTTCATCCGAGAGCGTGTTAGCGATATCCGTTGAGGTAGCTTCTGTCTGTAAAACGATCACTCCCATATCGCTTGCCTCGATATCGGCCAGGCTATCACGTGTTACGTACCGTTCAGCACCAAGGGCCTCACCATCAGCCACTTCTTCTCCAAAGTTCAATAAGCCGGTGCTATCAAGTGCGATGATATCGCCCTCATCCACAGAGAAATCAGTTAGGGTAGTCACACCCCGCGACGAGCCGGAAAAGCCAATGACAAAGGTATCTGCGCCTTCACCACCCGTGAGCGTGTTATCCCCACCTAGCCCGTAGATCCAGTCATCACCCGCGCCACCATTGATCGTGTTATCCAGGCTGTTACCCGTGAGTTTATCGTCAAAATCAGTACCGATTACCTCTGCTATGAAATCAGCCTTATAATCCTCAAGACTCGTTGTGAGCACTTCGACCAGGTTGCTACTGTCAGAAGACAGCTCAATCACGGCACCAAATCCTAGTTGCTCGACAAGATCTTCGTAAATCGAAGTGGCATAAGACGTGACAGCAAAAATTGGATAAACACTGCTTGCCTCAAGCGCCTCTCTGACCTGCTCAATAGAGGGATAGTCCTCACCGGTGCCCATAGGGTCGCCATCAAGAATTCGATCGCCATTATTAGGCGGCAAATCGAGGTCAGACCAAAGTCCTTTTCCAGCGCCGTCACCGGCTACGTGATAGTCCGCATCGGTGAGCAGCACCAAAGTACGCAGCGCATCAGGACGATAACCTATGCCAGTGGCATCCATATCCACGCTGCCATCTTCTAGGTAAACCAGCGGATCCTCAGCACGAAGCGCAATTTGAAGCAGCGACGTCAACTGTGCCTCAGGGCCATCGGCACCAGATTTTATGATCATTTCCTCGTAAGCGCGGCGTAGGCCTTCTGGATCTAGCGATAATGGCGCATCAGTACGATACTCGTAATCACCTTCACTCCAAGCGCTAGGAGGAGCACCAAAAGGGCTTATCGGCTTATCAACGAAAGTTGCCACACCGAAGGTGCTGTTGGGCTGAATATTGCGCACTCCACTGATCAAGTCATCAATGAAACCTGTAGAGTTAATGGTATATAAGTCAGCGGAAAAAGAGCCTGAAAGATCTTGAGATAGCATGATATCGAGCGGCTGCAGGCCAGTAGCGCCTATACCGGTGCCCAGTAAAATAGTGGCGCCACCCTCTTCAGCACCACCATTTATTTTACCACCATCGATGAGGTCAACGACGGCAGGCCCTTCGGCTAAAGAAAGGTCTAATATGCTGTTGCGCCCACTATCGATGATAGTTTTCTCGCCAGAGCCAGAAATTCGGTAGGTATCCTTACCACCCAAGCCGACAAGCACATCATCTCCATCAAGGCCATCAATTATATCGTCACCAGCAGTGCCTCTCAGATAGTCATCACCATCGGTACCGAGAATTATGCCAGCTTCATCAATCTCTCGAGCCACGGAGTCAACACGGCGGGCTTCACTAGCATCAGTACCTTCGACCGTCAGGCTGTCCGTAAGGGTATAGCCTGCCATGCTGCCCAGATCAGATGTTGTGCTTAGCGTGCCATTACCGCTGATAATGCGCGCCCCGCCCATGGCATCCAGAGAATCAACTTCCAGGGTTACACCCTCCCCCAACTCAATCTCGCCGAGATAGGCAAGTGTCACGCCTTCCCCCAAACTGAAAGTAGTGGGTTCATCGGCGCTTATGCGCAAGGTGCTACTGCCATCCCCGGTTAAAGAAATAAACTTTTCAAGTTGCTTGATACTAAATTCCACTGAGGAGCGAATTTCCACAGTGTTCACGCCCGTAATGTCGTAATTACTCAGGTCGGCTGTACCAATCACATAAAGCGTATCCGACCCGCCCCCGCCATCGATACGCCCTTTACCGCCATTATCATCTTCGTTGAACACTGTCCCGTTCAAATCGGTAATAGGGAAACCTAATGCTTTGGTGGTATCTGCACTTTCCACCTTTCCACCTGAAGACACATCACCGACCACTACAAAGGTATCATTACCCTCTCCACCCAACATGGTGTCGGTACCAGCGCCACCACGCAGAATAGCCCCCTCATCCCCGGCGCGGAGAACATCACTTCCCTCACCAGTTGATAAGAAACCATCACCTACAATGAACGTATCGCTAGTAATAATGCCGTTACCATCAGTTACCGATAGCGTCAGCTCGACTTTCTCACCATCTTCAAGTGAGCTACCTTCCTTTAGTTTGAGCATCGTGCCAACGTCAACATCGACATCAAGCTCAAAGCGCTCATCCCCTGATAGGCTAAAGTCGTAAACCACTTCAGCTGCGTCAGAAATCGCTTTCACAAGACCAATTTCTGCCCCAGGCTGACCAGCGTTGATAGCTGTACCATCAAACGTAATTTTGACGTCCTCTGGCTCCGGCTCTGGTTGCGGCTCTGGCTCCGGCTCTGGTTGCGGCTCTGGCTCTGGCTCTGGTTGCGGCTCTGGCTCTGGCTCTGGCTCTGGCTCTGGCTCTGGTTGCGGCTCTGGCTCTGGCTCTGGTTGCGGTTCTGGCTCTGGTTGCGGTTCTGGCTCTGGTTGCGGTTCTGGCTCTGGTTGCGGCTCTGGCTCTGGTTGCGGCTCTGGCTCTGGTTGCGGCTCTGGCTCTGGTTGCGGCTCTGGCTCTGGTTGCGGCTCTGGCTCATTGAGCACAGCGATATTCTCTTCAAAAGCCTGCTTGTCTACCGCGGCTGCAGACTGTGCCAGAGTAAAGGCTAGCGTAGAAAGCGTTAGTGAGCCGTTGTCCAGTTTTTCTGCCCAGTAAGTAGCACCTTCAGCATCAGGCTCACGATTGAACATATTGTCGTAGAGAGCTGTAATCTGCGCACGACTATCCAGATCAGCATATTTCTCCATATATTCATCTGAATTACCAAAAGCCTCGACAATCAAGCCTAAATTTCCCTCGGCGGATTGCATTGCTTCAACCCAGTAGGCTTTTCCTTCTGCGTCTGGCGCGCGCCCGTAATAGCCCGCGTAGAGCATATCCATGAGATTACTGTAGGTTTGCGTGAGCGCGTCATTAACACGCTGTTCTAAAATACTTGCATCCTGGCCTGTGACAGCGTTAATGACGTAGCGCACGACATCAGCGAAAGTTTCGCCACTTTCAAGCCTCTCAGCCCAATAATTTTGCCCCTCAGGGTCTGCATCACGTCCGAGCAAATGTTGATACAACGCATTTATTTGATCATTGGCATCCAAGCCAGCATATAAATCCGCGAATTCAGGCGATTGCGTAAACGCTTGGCTAATTTCCTCAAAGCTATTGGTATTATGTTGACTCGCCCAATAGAGCAGCCCATCCCAATCAGCGGGACGGTTATAAATGGCTAAATAAAGTGCTTGAATAGTTGCATGGGTCGACATGATCATTCCCTTATTTTTTCATTTTGTCTTGATGCCATCATTAGCTAATAGGCTGTGGCTTAAAACTAAAGCCACAGCAAAATAGCTAAAAATAATTAACTTATTTGTATTATTTTGCAACCCTAAATGCAAAAACCTCTAATGACTATCTTCATAGATAGAAAGTCTTTCCTTAATAACGCTGTACTAAAAAATAACCTTTTACTCACTCTGATCAGTTACCGCACCGGTGCTAGCCGAGCTTACCAATCGCGCGTACTTGGCCAGCACACCGCGGGTATAGCGCGGCTCTGGGCGTTGCCAAGCGGCTTGGCGGCGCATTAACTCGTCGTCGGCCACGTGCATTTCGATGGTATCCGCCTCGGCATCGATGGTAATGCGGTCGCCATTTTCCACCAGCGCCAGCGGGCCGCCCTCAAACGCCTCGGGCGATACGTGACCAACCACAAAGCCGTGGCTGCCGCCGGAGAAGCGTCCATCGGTTATCAGTGCAACGTCATTACCCAGGCCGCGGCCCATGATCGCGGAAGTAGGTGTGAGCATTTCGCGCATGCCGGGACCGCCTTTGGGGCCTTCGTAGCGAATCACCACGACATCGCCTGCTATGACGGTGCCATCGTTAATCCGCGCCTGGGCTTCTTCTTCAGAACCAAATACCCGCGCCGTACCAGAGAAGCGCGTACCTTCCTTGCCAGTAATCTTCGCTACGGCACCTTCGGGCGCCAGGTTGCCGTATAGAATACGCAGATGGCTTTCGGCTTTAATCGGCTTATCCAGCGGCGCGATGATCTGCTGGTCGTCAGGATAAGGCGCAACGTCCGCGAGGTTTTCCGCCAGCGTATTGCCAGTTACCGTTAAGCAGTCGCCATGTAACAGGCCAACGGCTAGCAGGTTTTTCATCAGCGGCTGAATGCCGCCCAGCGCCACAAGCTCACTCATCATGTAGTGGCCGCTGGGACGCAGATCCGCGACTACCGGCACTCGCTTGCCGATCTCGGTAAAGTCTTCAAGCGTCAGTTCAACGCCGATGGTCCGCGCCATACCGATAAGGTGCAGCACCGCATTGGTAGAGCCGCCCAGGGCAATCACCACGGTAATCGCATTCTCAAACGCCTTGCGGGTCATGATGTCCGAAGGCTTGATATCCCGCTCCAGCAGCTCAAGCACCGCCTCGCCTGCCGCTTTACAGTCGTCACGCTTTTCTTGGGAAATCGCGTTTTGCGCGGAGCTGCCCGGCAGGCTCATGCCCAAGGCCTCAATGGCCGACGCCATGGTGTTGGCGGTGTACATACCGCCACACGAACCTGGGCCAGGAATCGCGGTCTCTTCGATATTCTTGAGCTCGATCAGGTCTATATCGCCCCGCGAGTGAGCGCCCATAGCCTCGAACACCGAGACGATATCGGTATGTCCTTTGCCCGGCATGATCGTGCCGCCATACACAAATACGCTGGGGCGATTCAAGCGCGCCAGCCCCATCACGCAGCCCGGCATATTCTTATCGCAGCCGCCAATCGCGACCAGACCATCAAAGCCTTCGCAGCCCGCCACGGTCTCTATGGAATCAGCAATCACTTCCCGCGAGACCAGCGAGTACTTCATGCCTTCGGTGCCGTTGGCAATGCCGTCAGAAATGGTGATGGTATTGAAAATAACCCCTTTACCGCCCGCGGCGTCGGCACCATCGCGGGCCTGTTCGGCAAGCTCACCGATATGGCTGTTGCAGGGTGTCACCATGCTCCAGGTAGAGGCCACGCCTACCTGGGGCTTTTTGAAATCAGCATCGTTAAAGCCTACCGCGCGTAGCATGGCACGGCTGGCAGCTTTACCCACGCCATCAACCACAGGGGCGGAATGGCGGCGAGTATGGTTCGGTGTATCGGTCATGGGGCACTCTCTTGCGTTATTCACGGTTTAATAAACACAGCTTGAGGGGTTATGCAGCATCTCGCAATACGTTTAACTTATGGCACCATAGTACTCGTCTTAAGTACTGTGCCTTATCGTTACTGCCGTGAAGGAAATACCGCTGCATGTCGTCACATTCGCTGCTTGCTAATACATCGTCTCTTACGCCGGGTTTTATGGTGGTGCATGCCAACCGCCTGGAAGACCTGCGCGGGCTGGCGGTGGAGTGGATGCGCCTTCATCCGTTAGGGCCGCTTGAGAACGAGACGATTCTGGTGCAGAGCAACGGCATTGGGCAGTGGCTAAAGCTGGCACTGGCGGAAGACCCGGCACAGGGCGGCGCGGGCATTGCGGCGGCGCTGAACGTTACCCTGCCTGCGCGCTTTTTATGGCAGGCCTACCGCACGGTGTTGACGCATATCACCGGTGACGCCCAGGCGGTGCCTGAAACCTCACCGTTTGATAAATCGCGCCTGGTTTGGCGCTTGCTGCGTTTACTGCCCAGCTTGGCTGAGAAGCCCGCCTTTGCCCCGTTGGCACGCTTTTTGGAAACCGACCGCGACCAGCGCAAGCATTATCAATTGGCCGAGCGCCTGGCGGATTTGTTCGACCAATACCAGGTGTACCGCGCCGACTGGCTTGATGCCTGGGCACGGGGCGAAGATGTACTCATTACCGCTCGCGGCGAAGCGCGCCCGCTGGATGAACATCAGCGCTGGCAGCCGGAGCTATGGCGCGCCCTGCGCGACGACGTTGCCGCCACCCAGGGCGAGGCCGGGCTTAATAGCAGCCGCGCTCAGGTGCATAGCCGCTTCTTACAGGTCGCCGAACAGCTGGAAGGCCAGGCTTGCCCGCAGGGCTTGCCCCGGCGGCTGATTATTTTCGGGATTTCCTCACTGCCCCAGCAAACGCTGGAAGCCCTGGCCGCGCTTTCGCGCTGCTGCCAGATCGTGCTGTGCGTGCATAACCCCTGCCAGTTTTACTGGGCGGATATCATCGAACACAAAGATTTGCTGCGCGCCAGCCGCTACCGCCAACAGCGTAAAACGGGTATGCCCGAAGCGCTGGACGTACTCGGCGATGGCGATGTAGACAGCGCCCTGCACCTGCACGCCCAGCCGCTGCTGGCGGCCTGGGGCAAACAGGGGCGCGATTACCTACGCCTGCTGGATGAGCACGACGATGCAGGAAACTATCAAACCCTGTTCGAGCAGCAGGCGCTGCGTATCGATATGTTCGAGCCGTTCAGCACGCCGGAGCACAGTTGCCTGCTCAGCCAACTGCAGGATGATATCCGTGAGCTGCGCCCGGTGGCCGAAACCCAAACCACTTGGCCTGCGGTTGATGTAAACCAAGACGACTCGATTGTGTTTCATATCGCCCACGGCCCCCAGCGCGAAGTGGAGATTCTTCACGACCAGCTGTTGGCCGCGTTCAGTGCCGACCCTGAACTGCGCCCGCGGGATATCATTGTCATGGTGCCGGACATTGACCGCTACGCGCCGCATATCGAAGCAGTGTTTGGTCAATACCGCTCAAGCTACCGCACGCTTGGCCGCGATGACCCGCGCTATATTCCCTACACGCTTTCAGACCAGGCCAGCCGCCATCGCCTGCCGCTGATGATTGCCCTGGAAAAGTTGCTGCGCCTGCCGGAGCTGCGCCTGTCGGTAAGCGACCTGCTGGATCTACTGGATGTGCCTGCACTCCGCGCCCGCTTCGGCATTGAAGAGCGTGATTTACCCACGCTGAACCGTTGGATTGAAGGTGCGGGTATCCGCTGGGGCTTAAACGCCCAGCAGCGCATGCAGCTTGATTTACCCCAGGGCCTGAGCCAGAACACCTGGGCGTTTGGCCTGCGTCGTTTGCTGTTGGGTTACACCGTGGGTGTGGCGGATGCGTGGCAGGGGATCGAGCCGTTTGATGATATCGGCGGGCTTGAAGCCTCGCTTGCCGGGCCACTGGCGACGCTGCTTGAAAAGCTCGAAACCACCTGGGAGGTTTTCTGCAAGCCGACTACCGCAGCCAACTGGGTCATCCGGCTGCGCGAACTGCTGGAAACCTTCTTTCTGACCGACGACGCCGAAGAAAGTGTGATGCTGACCAAGCTGGAAGGTGCGCTTCAGCAGCTGTTCGACAGCACCGAAGAGGCCAAACTGGATGATAATTTGCCGCTTTCCATGGTGCGCGAACACTGGCTCTCGCAGATTGATGAGCACAGCCTCTCCCAGCGCTTTTTAGCCGGGGCGGTCAATTTCGCCACGTTAATGCCGATGCGGGCGATTCCCTTCAAGCGGGTGTGCCTGCTGGGCATGAACGACGGCGAATACCCACGCTCCCAACCGCCGCTGGATTTTGACCTGATGGGCAGCGACTACCGCCCCGGCGACCGCTCGCGCCGGGAAGATGACCGCTACCTGTTTCTGGAGGCGCTGCTGTCAGCGCGCCAGCAGCTCTATATCAGTTGGGTGGGCCGCAGCCAGATTGACAACAACCCCATGCCGCCTTCCGTGCTGGTCGGCCAACTACGCGATCACCTGGCGGCAGGCTGGGTAAGCCAATGCCAGGCTGACGAGCCACTGATTGAAGCGCTGACCACCGAGCATCCACTGCAACCGTTTAGCCATCGCTATTTTACCCAGCCCGGTAGTTCAGCCTCCCAGGCCCGGCTATTTACCTATGTACACGAATGGCGCGATGCCCACGAACAGCACGCGCTGCTCGCCTCACAAAAGAGCAGCGATAAACAGCAAAGCGCCCTGCTCGAATTTAACCAGGAAGTGCCACTGACGCTTGCCCAGCTAGGCAGCTTTCTGCGCGAACCGGCCAAAGCGTTCTTCAACACCCGCCTGGGGGTTTATTTTGAGCAGGAAGCCTTGACCCAGCTGGACGTCGAGCCGTTTGTGCTTAACGGCCTGCAGCACTGGCAGCTGCAGGATCAGCTGATTGCCGCCCAGCGCCGCGCGGTGGATAACGGCGAGCCCCGTGAAGAAGCCATGTTTGCCGCGCTTGAGCGCATCAAGGGCCAGGGCGTGCTAGCGGTAGGCGCTTTTGGCGAGCGCATGAGCGAATCGCTGGCCGAGCCCATGCAAACGCTGTTTGATGCCTATAAGGATGCACTCGAAGAGTGGCCCATTGCAGTGGAAGCCCCCCAAGCGGTCGCATTTAACGCCCACGAACTTTCGGTCAACGATTGGATTAACGAGCTGCGCACGGATGAGAACGGCAAGCGCTGCCGCCTACTGCTGGTGAGTAACAGCTTGATTAGTAATGCGCGTGGCCGTGGGCAGTACCGTTGGCAGCATCTACTGCGCCCTTGGGTGGCCCACCTGGCTGCCAATGCGGTGTCGCCGATGACCACCCAGCTGCTTTCCAAGGCAGGCCATGCGCGCTTTGAACCGCTAGCAGCGGATACCGCCCAGGGCCATCTAGCGACTATTGTGCAGTGTTGGAAAGAAGGAATGACCCTGCCGCTGCCGTTGGCCCCGCAGGCAGCGTTTGCCTGGCTGAGTAAAGCCGGAACGGTGGACAGCACCGCCGACAGCGATGCCTTTAGCGCAGCAGCAAGCACCTATGAAGGCGGGCGCTTTCAGACCGGCGAAGTCGCGCAAAGCGCCTACCTCGCCCGCCAATGGCCCCACTTTGAAGCGCTGTTTAACGAGGGTCACCAGGAAGCGGCTAACCCCGCCCTGCGCTTCGCCGCCCTGGCAGATGCCCTTTATCTGCCGCTCTACCGTGCGGTGAAAGAGTAGCACTGCTCGGTAAAAGTAGGCGCGCTTCGCTTAATGCGGGTGGTTAACCAGGAGTATTCGATTGGCCAGCGAGATCATTTCCGGGTCGCCGGTGTTCTTTTCGGCCACATCGGAAAGCTTGATGACCGGCAGCCAACCCTGACCTTCAGGGCGCGCCTCGACCATCTTGATCACCATGTTCATGGGCTCTTCGCCCACATCGTTGGTGAAGTTGGTGCCAATACCAAATGCCATGCCGATACGGTCTTTGCAGAAGGCATGAATGCGCTCGATTTTTTCAGGGGTAAGCGCATCGGAAAAGATAATCGTCTTGCTCAGCGGGTCAATGCCCAGGCGCTCATAGTGCGCGATGGTTTGTGAGGCAAAGTCGATAGGGTCGCCGCTATCGTGGCGCACGCCATCAAACAGCTTGGCAAACTTCTTATCGAAGCTGTCGAAAAAGGCTTTTGATGTAAACGTATCGGTTAACGCAATGCCCAGGTCGCCCCGGTACACATCCACCCAATGCTCAAGGGCCAGGCTGTTGGCCATTTTGAAACCAAACCGGGCACCGTGGAACATGAACCACTCATGCGCGTGGGTACCAATCGGCTTCACATCGTGGCGCATCGCCAGCAGCACATTACTGGTACCGGTAAACGACTCGCCGCCGTGATGGCGAAGCGCGCCCACCACGCGGTCGTGAACATTAAATGAGAAACGCCGACGCGTACCAAATTCAGCGATTTTGAGCCCCATGCGTTGGTAAAGCTCGATTTTTTCCTGGGCGCTCTGCTCAATCATCGCATCTGCTTCCGGGGTAATCGTAATACCACGCAGCTGATACCAAAGCTCGCTGATCAGCGCCATCAACGGCACTTCCCAAAGAATGGTGCGATACCACGGGCCTTCAATTACTACGGAAAGGTCCGCCCCCTGCTGCTCGATAATGACCTCGCTGGGGTCATAACGAAACCCGGCCAGAAAATCGAGATAGGTAGGGTCCAGATAAGGGCAGGTCGTTTCGAGATAGCACTTCTCTTCGTCGTTTAAGCGAAGCGCCGCCATATTATCGACTTCGCGGCGTAACGCAGCGCCAAACCCTTCCGGAAAGGCATGCTCGCCACGATTGATAAAAGCGTAACGCGCATGGGCATACGGAAAGCGTTTAATCACGGCATTCTGCATCGTGATTTTGTAAAAGTCGTTATCCAGAAGCGAGGTTAGCATGGAGTCTCATCGTCAGCGTGAACAGAAGCCGCGGTAGCGTAAACAAGATCGCCCCAAGAGTGGCTAGCCGACAAGATTAGCAGGTGACGGCGCCGGCTCCCAGCCCAACCCGCTCGCTTGTGCCTTTTGCTCGCTGCTTTTTGCTCCCTAACGGGCATCGCGATATAGTTCTCCAGCCGCCTCTATTTGCCCCACTCGGGGCGTGTTGTTTTTGTGCCTGCTAGCGCCTGCTCCTGGAGACCAGTGATGAGCCACCCCGCCCCACTCAACCCCTTGAGCCTGCCCTTGCACGGCAGCCGCCTGATCGAGGCCAGCGCCGGTACCGGTAAAACCTTCACCATCGCGCTTTTATACGTGCGTCTGGTATTGGGTGGGCGCAGCAAAGAGGACGACGACGCCTTTATCCGCCCGCTCACACCACCTGAAATTCTGGTGGTCACGTTTACCAACGCCGCGACTCAGGAGCTGCGCGAGCGGATTCGTAACCGGCTGGTGGAAGCCGCTGAGGTTTTTCGCAGTGATGAAAATGCAGGCGATAAACTGCTGCTAGAGCTGCGCAGTGAGTACCCACCCTCGGCTTGGCCCGCCTGCGCACGGCGCCTGGCACTGGCTGCCGAGTGGATGGACGAAGCCGCCGTGTCCACCATTCACAGCTGGTGCTACCGCATGCTGCGCGAGCACGCTTTCGATAGCGGCAGCCTGTTTTCACTAAACCTGGAGAACGACCAGCGCGAGCTGGAACAAGACGTTGTTCGCGACTACTGGCGCACCTTCTACTACTCGTTGGATGGCGACGCGCTGGGCAGCATTGTGAGCTACTGGCAGTCCCCCGACGACCTGCACGCCAGCTTGCAGCGCCTGCTGCCCGAGTGCGACGCGCTGGGCGAACAACGCCCGGAGCCGGAGCAAACGCTTACTACCTGCCAGGCCGCCCGCGCCGCCAAGCTCAGCGAGTTAAAAGCCCCCTGGGCTGCCTGGCTGGATGGGCTGGTGCCTGCGCTGGAAGAGGCCGCCAAGCAGAAGGCCTTCAAAGGGCAAAGTTTTAACGCCAAAAGCCGCGCCAACTGGCTGGGAGCGCTGCGCGAATGGTGCACAGGCGACGCTGCCCGCCCCCAGCTTACCGATGCCGCCTGGCGGCGCATGACGCCTGAGGGCATGGCCGATATCTGGAAAGTGGGCACGCCGCCCTGCCCTGAGGTATGGGAAGCGCTCGCCCACCTGCCCGGCGAGCTTAATGCCCTGCCCGAGCCGCGCAACGACCTGTTAATTCACGCCGTGCAGTGGTGCCGCCAGCGCCTGGAGCGCGAGCAGGAGCGCCGCGCTGAAATGGGTCCCAACGACCTTCTCACACACCTCGACCGCGCCCTGCAAGGCCCCAATAAAGAAGCGCTGGCCGCCCAAATAAAGCGCCAGTTCCCGGTCGCGCTGATTGACGAATTTCAGGATACCGACCCAATCCAGTACCGCATTTTTAACGCGGTGTATAACGTTGCTACACCGCGCCGCGACAGTGCCGTGATGCTGATTGGCGACCCCAAGCAGGCCATTTACGCCTTCCGTGGTGCGGATATTTTCACCTACCTGAAAGCCCGCCACGACACCGATGGCCGCCACGTTACGCTGGGCACTAACTTTCGCTCAAGTGCGGCGATGGTTAACGCGGTTAACCACTGCTTTAACTACGCCGACAAGCACGAAGCGGGCGCGTTTTTATTTCGTGAACAAGGCGGCGAGAACCCCCTGCCGTTTTTGCCGGTAGATGCCAAAGGCCGCGCCGACCAATTGGTGTTGAACGGCGCGCCGCTGCCCGCCATGACGCTTTGGCAAATGGCGGCTGACGAGCCGCTTTCCAAAACCGCCTACCAGCTTGAAATGGCCGAAGGCTGCGCTTCCCACATGACTGCCCTGCTCGAAGCGGGCCGCAAGCGGCAAGCGGGTTTCAAAACCGAGGGCGAACTTACGCCATTAAAATCCTCCGATATGGCGGTGCTGGTCAACGGGCTGCAGGAAGCCCGCGCCATTCGCTTGGCGCTTGCCAGTCGTGGGGTTAAAAGCGTTTACCTATCGGATAACGATAAGGTGTTTAGCTCGCCCATCGCCCAGCAGCTGGAAACCTGCCTACGCGCCTGCGCCGAGCCACAGGCTAACTCGCGCCAGGCGGAAGCCAAGCTGCGCGCAGCACTTGCCACTTCGCTGCTCGGGCTTAGCCTGGGCGAGCTTGATCACCTCAATCAAAGCGAGCTTGCCTGGGAAGCGCGAGTGGAACAGTTCAGCCGCTACCATCGCCTGTGGCAACTCCAGGGCGTACTGCCGCTGGTACGCAAGCTGATGGTGGATTTTAATATTCCCGCCCGGCTGCTTGAGTTTACCGACGGTGAGCGCTTGCTAACCGACTTGCTGCACCTGGGCGAACTGCTCCAGCAGGCAAGCCAGGAGTTGGATGGAGAACACGCTCTGATCCGCTTTTTGGCCGAAGCAATCGCCGACCCGGAAAGCCACGGCGACAGCCACAAGCTACGCCTGGAAAGCGACGCGGATCTGGTCAAGGTAGTGACTATTCACAAGTCCAAGGGCCTTGAATACCCGCTGGTATTTTTACCCTTTATTGCCAACCATCGCCCCACTAAAAAAGGCGATGTACCGCTGCGCTGGCACGATGGCGAAGGCAATTTACAGCTAAGCCTAAGCGCCGATGCAGAAACACTCGCCACCGCCGACCGCGAACGGCTTGGCGAAGACTTACGCAAGCTTTACGTGGCGCTTACCCGCGCCCGCCACGCCACCTGGCTGGGGCTTGCGCCGTTAAAGGAGGGCGAAGGCAGTGCCCTGGGTTACCTGCTTAATGGCGGTGACTACATTGCGCCCAATGAGTTTGGCAAAGCGCTTGCCGCGCTGGTCCATAAAAGCGACATCGCCCTGGAACCTGCGCCAGCCCCTACCGCGCTGTGCTTTACGCCCGCTCAGCAGCAAGAAGCGTTGGGGCAAGCCCGCACGCCCACGCGCCCAGCCCGCGAGCAGTGGTGGATCGCCAGCTACTCGGCGCTGCGCACCACGGGCGGCATCTCAGGGCTGCTATCAACCGCTGCCCCCACGCCGGAACCCACCACGCCCCAGGAAGCCACCACGTTTGAAGTGCTGGATGAGCCGCAAGATTTACTGCAAGGTTCTCCATTAACCGGGCAGCCCATGGCGAGTGTAACCACTCACTCCCCATTGCCCGCTGACAGCGATCAGCCGAGCGCAAACGCAAGCCACCTGCACCGTTTCCCTCGCGGCCCCGGCCCAGGCACCTTTCTACACGGCTTGTTGGAATGGGCAGGCCAGCTGGGCTTTGCCAAGGCACTTGAAGACACCGCCGCCCGTGAAGACACTCTGCGCCGCCGCCTGCAACTACGTGGTTGGCAAGCGTGGTATGAACCGCTGACAGGCTGGTTTGAGGATTTGCTCGGCACCCAGCTGCCGCTTCCCGGCCAGCAAAGTGCCGTGGCGCTTCAACAGCTAAGCGGTTATCAGATAGAGCTGGAGTTCTGGTTTGCGGCCCATCAGGTGGATACGCAGGCGCTGGATGCACTGGTTAGCCAGCACTTACTTCCCGGCCTTGCCCGGCCGGCGCTGGATGCCGACACGCTCAACGGTATGCTAAAAGGCTTTATCGACTTGGCGTTTGAATTTGATGGGCGTTTTTACGTACTGGACTGGAAGTCCAACTACCTGGGCGCAGACGACAGCGCTTATAGTGCCGAGGCACTGAGTGCCGCGCTGCTTGAAAAACGCTACGACCTACAGGCCGCGCTGTACCTGCTGGCGCTGCACCGGCTGTTAAAAGCCCGCCTGCCCAACTACGACCCGCACGTCCATCTAGGCGGATCATTGACCGTATTTTTGCGTGGCAGCCGGACGCCTGCACGCGGCGTACACCCCGAACCCGCCCCGGTGGCGCTGATTGAAGCATTGGATGCGTTATTTGCAGGCACGGCCAGCGGCGCTGGCCTTAAGGAAACGGCATGAAAGACTCACAAACCCTGGACCTGTTCGGCGAAAACGAGCCTGCGCCTGCCACACCGAGTAACAACACCCCAGCGCTTGGCCACCAACGGCACCTTGCGCTGAACGATACGGGCACCTTAATGGCGCTTTGCGAGCGCTGGGTCGCCAGAGGTTGGCTGCGCGACCTGGACCGCGCGCTGGTCAGCTTCTTCGCCCGCGAGGGAGGCCAGGTGCCGCCGCTGCTTCTGCTAGCCACTGCGCTTGCCAGCCACCAGCTGGGCCGAGGCCATGTGTGCTTGGACTTAAACGCCACGCTGAACGCACCGGACTTCGCCCTTTCGTTACCGCCAGAAGGCGATGACCTAAGCGACCCGCCGCCGCTACCCAGCGAGGTATTAACCACGCTAACGCTTGCCGAGTGGCAGGCCGCGCTTGATCACCCCACGCTGATCAGCAACGGCCACGGCAACACGCCGCTGGTGCGCTCCGACACCCCGCACACCACCCGGCTTTACCTGCGCCGCTACTGGCAGTACGAACAAACCCTGCACCAGGAAATCGCCGCTCGCTTGACCATATCTGAGGTGCCAGACAGTTCCTGTGGGAGCCCAGTTCATTGGTGGTCCGACACATCGGCGAAGGGTGACGCTAGTCACCCCCATTTACTCCAACAAGCCCTGAACACCCTGTTCCCCGACAACGGGACCCTGGATTGGCAAAAGATCGCCTGCGCGCTGGCGGCCCGCAGCCACTTTGCGATTATTACCGGCGGCCCCGGCACCGGCAAAACCACCACCGTTGTGCGCCTGCTCGCCCTGCTGCAAACCCTGCAACTGGCCCACTCGCCAACGCAGGCGCTACGCATTCGCTTAGCCGCCCCCACCGGCAAAGCCGCCGCCCGGCTCAATGAATCCATCGCCGGGCAGGTAAGCCAGTTGCCTATCGAAGACCTTGCGGCGCTATGGGAGCAGAGTGAATTGTGGGAGCCGAATTCATTGGGCGAAGATTCAAGCACTGAACAGCTACAAGCCTCCATCCCCACAGAAGTCACCACCCTGCACCGGCTACTAGGCGCCAGGCCCGACACCCGCCACTTCCGCCACAACCCCAACAATCCGTTGGCGTTGGACGTACTGGTGATCGACGAAGCCTCCATGGTGGATATCGAAATGATGACTGCCGTGTTAAGCGCCCTGCCCGCCCACGCCAAGCTGGTGCTGCTGGGCGATAAAGACCAGCTCGCTTCTGTGGAAGCCGGTGCCGTACTCGGTGATTTATGCCGCCGTGCCGAGGCCGCCCACTACACGCCAGAAACCGCCAAATGGCTTGCCACTCTCACCAGTCACCCGCTGCCCGAAGCGCTAACCTGCCCCAACGGCCAAGCGCTTGACCAGGCGATTACCATGCTGCGGGTAAGCCACCGCTTTGACGCCGCCAGCGGCATTGGCCAGTTGGCCGAGGCGATTAACCAGCCGTTAAGCGCCACGCTTAGCGAACGCGATAAGCAGAACGCCGTACACAGCGCCCTGCGCCACGGCTACGCCGACCTGCATCATTTGGTGCTGGGCGGGGAAAATGACAGCGCCCTGGAGCGCCTGGTAGTGACCGGCTCTCCGGAGCGCTTCCCCAATGCCGGTAAAGGCCGCCTTGATAAGAAAACCAATGAGGAAATAGCGCCACCCACGGGCTACCGACACTACCTCACGGTTTTAAACCAACAGCGCCCCGAGGTAACGCTAGCCTTTGAGGAAAACAAAAAGGCCTACGACACCTGGGCCAGCGACGTACTAAACGCCTACGGCCACTTCCAACTGCTCTGCGCGCTACGCAAAGGGCCGTGGGGCGTGGAGGGCTTGAACTTACGCATCGCCAAGGTACTGCGCAGCCACACGCTATTAAGCGCAAGCGATATCGAACTAGAGAAAGGCTGGTATGAAGGCCGCCCAGTGCTGGTCACGCAAAACGACTACAGCCTGGGGCTAATGAACGGCGATATTGGCATTACGCTAGCAGTACCCGACCCGCGCGGCGTAGGAAGAACCTTATATAGAGTCGCCTTTCCGACCAGCGATACGAAAAATCCCATCCGCTGGGTACTGCCTTCCCGCCTGCACGCGGTGGAAACCGTATTCGCGATGACAGTGCACAAATCCCAGGGCTCGGAGTTTTTGCACACCGCACTACTGCTACCGCAAACGCCCAACCCGATTCTGACGCGCGAGCTGGTCTACACCGGCATCACCCGCGCCCGCGAATGGCTTACCTTGGTGGAAGCCAAACGGGGGATTTTGAATGATGCGGTGGTTAGGGAGGTTATGCGGGTTAGCGGGATAGGGGACAATTAAATTTTTTAAAAATATTGTTAGTTTCTAGCTGCGTATGGACTGTTCAGATTAGGAGCTGTCATTACCCTTCCTACTATTTAAAATCCTCACTATGCTGATCAAACATCAACATTAAAGACATTGCGCCAGTTTTAACGATCATTATCCTAGTAAATATAGCGCATTCTTTAAAACATCGTAGGTTGCACTTTCGGCCTCGACAATATAATAAAATTGTCATTCATCTTATTTAAATATAACATCACCTTAAATTCAATACTTTATATTATAACCAGAAATCAGCTTAGCACCAATATCTATCAATGGAAAAATCACTTACAAAAAATTAAATTATCAATAAAAAAGAGCCCATACTCATACTTGATACATCATATTAATCATAGCTATCTTTTCAACGTTTATGTTTATTAAAAATTTTTCTTAATAATTCCTTAAGCAACCTTGGCTTCCCATCCTCTAAACCATCTCGGTTAATATTTTTAATTTCATTTAAAATTTTTAATTCTGACATTCTAGCTTCTACTAAGGAATGATTGCTATAGTGTTCTACGATTTTAAAAATCGTTAGCGAAAGAGTAGCTATTACTTGAGATACAACTATCAACCGGACAAAAGTATTTTTTATAACAATGCCTGAATCTCCTAAGGTTGACATTATTACGATTGAATAATACAAGCTAT